>JAENXI010000075.1 GCA_016649625.1 Candidatus Bathyarchaeota archaeon | reverse complement strand
GACATTATTGACAAAGATTACTGTGGAATTTTGGTTCTTGATCCTCATGATGAGTACTTTGGGCGGCATAAAAAGGGATTAAAAGACCATCCTCAGGCAAAAGATAATGTCATTTACTATTCTCCCCGTCCCCTTCCCGGATCTGTTACACTCATCTTCGATTTTAAATCAATAAAGCCTTGGCATTTCAGAGGTGTCGTCGAATTTACCTCAGCTCAACATGAAGCAATGAGTGTTGCTTTTAACACGTATAAAGACAATTGGCTTTCAGCCATAGTAAAGGGAGAAGAGCTCGCAAATGTGCAGCCAGGAACAGTCGCAGTCCTTCGAAGAAAAATCGATACAATTTTAGGTTTGCATCTTGACAAAGATGGATCCGTTCAATGTCGATCAAAAGTTTTCAATGATTTGTTAGGGTCAAGAACAGTCAAAGATATCCTAAATCACCTTGAATCAGGAAAAAAAGTCATAATTGATACTTCCAACTTCACTGACGAAACAGAGTTGCTGATAGGCAGCATAATCATTAATGAAGTCTTCAACAATTATCGGCGATACAAACTAGATGGTGACTTCGATCAAAAACCTGTCATCTCAATAGTAGTTGAAGAAGCACCTAGAGTCCTAAGTCAAGAAGTTTTGAAGTCAGGAAAAAACATATTCAGCATTATAGCAAGAGAAGGCCGTAAATTCAAAATTGGATTAATAGCCATAACACAGCTCACCAGCATAATTCCAAAAACAGTATTAGCCAACATAAACACCAAAATCATACTCGGAAATGAACTATCATCCGAAAGAGCTGCAATCATCCAAAGTGCATCCCAAGACTTGTCTTCTGATGACCAAAACATCGCAAGTTTAGACAAAGGCGAAGCAATCATAAGCTCTAATTTCACTAAATTTGCAATTCCAATCAAAATCCCACTCTTTGAAGATTACATCAAAAAACATAGCAACCAAACCAAACCAAAAGAAAAAACCACTTTCGTGGGATAAAAAATGAGATTTGCGCATCTCGGAGACTGCCACATAGGCGCATGGCGAGACAAAAAACTAAAAGAACTAAATCTACAAACTTTCATAACCGCATTAGATTCTTGTGTTAACCAAAAAGTCGATTTTATTATAATCTCAGGCGACCTATTTGATACAACATTACCCGACCTTTCACTTGTCAAGAAAGCAGTAGAAAAAATAAAAGAAGTAAAAGACCAAGGAATACCATTCTATATAACTTATGGCTCCCATGATTTCGCCCCTAACGCAGTTTCAATTATTGATATCCTCACAAGTTCGGGACTTTTTACGAAAGTAGTAGACGCTAAAATTGTGGACGAAAAAGTTCAACTAAATTTTATTCAAGACCTCAAAACAGGCGCAAAAATCACCGGCTTATCTGGAAGAAGACTTGGACTAGAAAAAAAATACTACAATATTCTTGATATTGAAAGTTTAGAAAAAGAGCAAGGCTTCAAGATATTTGTCTTCCACAACGCCATCATAGAACTCAGATCAAAAACAGCCTCATATCCAGAAGGCGTTCCAATATCCTGCTTTCCGAAAGGCTTTGACTATTACGCCGGAGGCCACGTTCACGAAAAAATCGAAAAAGAAATCACAAATTATGGACTCCTAGCTTACCCTGGGGCACTCTTCGGATCAACATTTACAGACCTTGAACACACAGGGAAAGGCGAAAAGCGCGGCTTCTACATTATAGATTTTGACGACAAAATCACCAATACACAATTTATCGATGTTAACCTCAGCAAAGTATTTTTCAAACAAATAAACGCAGACAAAAAAACTGCCAGACAAGTAGAAGAAATCCTCAAAAAAGCAGCCAGCGAGTGCGAAGCAAAAGATAAGATAGCACTGCTGAAAGTTGCTGGAGAACTTAGTCTCGGTAAGCCATCTGACATAAACTTTAACGCTATAAAACAAATCTTGATTGAAAAACAAGCCATATTCGCAAGCATTAACCACTATAGTCTTTCAACAGAAGAAAAACTTGAACTTAAGATTAAAGGCGAAAACAGACAAGAAATAGAAACAAAAATTCTAGATGACATGGCATGTTCCTTTAAGATTGATCCCGCCCTCGAAAGTGAAGTTAAGTCTAAAATAGAAAACAAGTTGGCCGCCCAAAATGGCATAAACCTAGCGAGAAACCTTCTCAGCTCTTTAGGTATTGAGAAAAACGAAGGCGAGAAAAAAAAGGATTTTGAAAAGAGGGTTTTACAAAACACTTTACATTTGCTCGGTTTGGAGGAAGTCGAGCAATGATAATACACAGCATCACCCTTAACAATATTCGCAGCTACCAATCACATCCACCGATCAAACTTTCAACCGGAGTAACCTTATTTGAAGGAGACATCGGCTCAGGAAAATCAACTATCCTATCAGCCATAGAATTTGCATTATTTGGTCTTGGAGATGTAGCAGGAACGCACCTGCTTAGACATGGAGAAAAAGTCGGTTCTGTTCTCCTAGAATTCTCAGTCAACTCAAAAACTTACAAGGTCTTCAGGTCTCTATCCCGTAAAACAAAAAGTGTAACCCAAAAAGAAGGATATATAGTTGAAGACGGCCAACGAACAGACTATTCTGTAACCGAAATGAAAACAAGAATTCTAGATATTCTTAGCTTTAATGAACGTCCAGGACCCAAAGCCAGTTCTCTGATATACAGATATGCAATTTTCACTCCACAAGAGATGATGAAAGAGGTCCTCTTTCAACCTGTTGAACGAAGATTAGAAACTCTTCGAAGGGCATTCAGAGTCGAGGACTATAGCACTATCGCAAACAATGCCTCAATAATGCTGGACTGGCTTGATAGAGAAACTGAAATACTTATGAGACAAACTGCAGACATTGACAAAAAAAGATCAGCGTTAGAAGATGAAAAAAAGAAAATTGCTAACTTCAATTTAGAACTCGAAACCATGCACAAATGTTTAAAGTCCTTAGAGAGTGATCGAACAGAGATTTTAGAGGAAATAGATAAACTTCAAGATCAAAAAGCCGAAGTTATAAAACTTCAAGCAGAAATTCCCTATATCCAATTAAATCTAGATCAAAAAGCCAAGATTATCAGGGATACTTTAGAGAATGTCGATCAGTTAAAAAAAGAATTAGAAGACATTAAGAAAGCAGAGAAACTTCTATCGACAATAGCACAACAATATGAAGAGTTACTTTCTTGCAAAGAAGAACTGGAAAAAATAGAACCTTCTGTTAAAAAACTCCAAGAGTTAAACACTGAAAAAATAAAGCTTCAAACAGCTATTGAAAATGAAAAAAAGAATATCGAAAAACAAATTAAAACAACCCAAAGTTTTCTCCAAAAAACTACAGAATGGCTTTCTAACAATAAACCAGAAACTCTTGAAATTCCAACATTAGAACATGAAGAGACAAAACTGGAAAAGAAAGTTGAGAACTTAGCTTCCATATCAGAAAAACTAGTTTCTCTAAAACAGAACAAATCAGCGACCACTCAAGAAATCAAAGGAAAAAAAGAGCGTTTAGATCAATTAAAAACCGAATTCGATGATCTCGAAGAAATAGGATTGGGAGCACCATGTCCTAAATGTAAACAAGAATTAACTCAAAAACACTATGAAAAAGTCAAAAAGGACTACGATACTAAACTGAAAGAGCTAGAAACAAAAATCTCTGAACTAAAAGAGAAAAATGAAAAATTAAAAGAAGAAATCGATGTCACGGCAACAGAGAAAAAAACTCTAGAAGATATGGACGATAAACTTGGTGCGATCAAACAAAAATTAGCAGGATTAAGAAAACAAGCGGAAACTGTCAAAGAAAAAGAAGAAGAATATGACAAAAAGGAGATCGAGCTCAATAATTTAAAAAAACAGTTAGCCGAAGAGAAATATGCAGAGACCGAAAGAAAAAGAATGAAGGACGTGGAGGGGCTTCTTGATGAACTGCTTCCTGTCCAAACTGTATATGAAGAAATTAAAAAGAAGATAAAAGGTTTCGATAAAGATCAGATTGAGAAGAAATATCATACAAACAAAGAAAAGATTTCAAAGAAAGACAAAGTCACAATCGATATTGCAGAAAATCAAAGCAAAGCGGATTCTCTCAAAGAAAAACTAGAAAAAGAAAAACAAGACTTTGAAGATAAAAAGAAAGATTTTGATGGCAAAAAAGGGGTACTAGATGTAATTGAGAACCTCGAGACTAAGAAAAAAGGTCTGGATGATAAGATCGATAAAAAGAAAGGAGATGTCATAGCTAAAGGTAAGGATATTGAAAACTCTGATCAAGAATCGGAACGGATTAGTGGAGAAATTATAACAAGAGAGAGTCAGTTGTTAAAATTTGATGAGCTAAAACAGTATGAACTTTGGTTAGAGGATTTCTTTATTCCAGCAGTCAAGCTGATTGAGAGTCACATGCTTGCTAACATCAATAACGAATTTAATTCTCTTTTCCAGAAATGGATTGCACATCTGCTTGAAACTGGTGACATTGCAGTAAGTGTAGACGACAAGTTCTCTCCTCATATCGTGCAATCGGGTTATGATATTGATGTAAAGAGTTTGAGTGGTGGAGAAAAAACAGCTGTGGCTTTGGCCTATAGGCTAGCTCTAAACGTGATTGTAAAAAAAGTATGTGAAGCGATGCAAAGCAATCTGCTGATTCTGGACGAACCAACAGACGGATTTAGCAGAGAACAATTGTCTAGGCTCAGAGACATTCTAAACGAATTAAAATGCGAACAGGTGATAATAGTCTCTCACGAGAGCGAACTGGAAGGGTTTGTAGACAACATATTTAGAGTGATTAAAGAATCTGGAGAATCCAAAATACTAACAGCTTAACTTCAGGTTTTAGAATCAGATTATTCTGCGCGCGCGCAAAGCATGCTCCTTTGATCCTTACCGCAAATTTCTTGGTAAAATGTACTCAGGCATGGAGTAGTTATCAAAAAAGTCTTTGCTATTATAGAATAGATCTAGAAGCTTTTCTGCAATACTTTGTGCTTTCAGTTCATCTATTCCAAAATTGACTTCAAAGCGTCTAACTTTGGATGTATCCATTTTCATACACATCAACCAAGTAATGCATTTATGCGCATGTCAATATGAAGAATTTCTTGACATGTTTAACAATGCTGTAATTCATATAGAAGTTTTGGGATGTCTGTTCCAACATAAATCTCGTCATATACATATGGGTAATCGTTTCTGACTCGTTGATAGACTTGATCGGGAACAAGAAGATCCACATAGAATT
>JAENXI010000074.1 GCA_016649625.1 Candidatus Bathyarchaeota archaeon | reverse complement strand
AAATAATTCCCATTCAATCGCAGTTAAGTTGGCAGATACCCCAGTTACTTTTGAGCATAATTATTTTGGGAGCAGGAGTTTTTTTATACCTCAAAGCTCAGCTTGGAGCGGGACCTAGGGACGGACTTATGGTAGCATTAACTGCAAGATTTAACAGACCAGTTTCCCACATTAGAGTTCCAATGGATATCATCGTTAGTATTTTGGGTTATTTTCTTGGTGGACCGCTGGGAATGGGAACGATAATTACTGCATTAACTCTTGGATACTGCATGCAATTTTTTTTCAGAATTGGAGGATTCGACAGCACATCTAAGCAGCTAAGTCTCACAGGTTTATATCAAATTATTAAGAGAAGAACATAGACAAAAAATAGTCTTGCATAATTTTATCAAGTTTGAAAAATGTTGTAAAAAAACCTTATAGCTTTGAAAATACTTCTCTTCGAATCGTGAATTAGAAATGTGTGAATTTAACGTAATTTTAGATGGAAAAAAGCTTTATCAAGATGTCATATACGCCAAAGATGAGAAAAACACCATTACAGTTAAAACAATATTAGGTGAAGGCAAAGAATTTGATAATTGCAAAATTGTCGAAGTTGACGTAAATAATGCAAAACTGGTTCTAGAAAAACTACAGTAAAAAGATGAGATGGAAACACCCCATTCACTCTTACTAGTAATAATTTTATTAAAAAGGTAATAACATCAAGAGGATAAGAGTTTTCAGCCTCTTTAGTCACTAAGAAAAAAGAGTGTATTATCGCAATACAGCGCAAAACAGAGTGGCAGACAAAATACATTACAATAAAATACTTTAATCTATTACAGGAAAAAACAAATTGTGTACCAAATAAAATGTTTTTCTCCATGAACCACAATAAATTCTTAAAAACGGATTACAACCATGAATCTGAGCTAATTGGCGATTTTCAAAATAGGAACTAGTTTTAAGATAAATGACCTTATTTTTCGTTATCTTAGAGATTTAAATAAATCTTTCAACATTATCTTTGACAAGGAAAATAGTAATGAAAAGTGGAGATAAATTTGAAAAGGATTTATCTGCTTTATTGGGCAGGCTTACAATAGATGTTGATATAAATGTTGAAAATAAGCTCAACATGCTTAAAGACTGGTTAATTAATCTCCATAAGAAAAATGTTGTAAAAATCAACCATTCTGTAATGGAACTTGTATGTGCTAAACACCTCATTTTAAAGGGATATGAGGTGCAAATAGAATATCCACTAAATGAAATATTAACATGCGACTTATACTCCATTAAAGGTTATGGAAATCTGGTAGTTGAAATTGAAACAGGATTTATTCCTCCTGATCAAGCTTTATTTCCATTAACATATATTTCAGCTCGGTTAGCAAGCAAGATTATTAGGTACAGTAGCTTTTCAGGGAAGTTTGCGTTGGGTATGCCGCCTCACTACATCTTGCCATTACCAGAGACTTTGGCTAAACCACCAAGGAAAAGAACAAAAGAAGAAGTCAACCAAATTAAGAAACTCTGTGATAAGTATTATCGAAATCCACCAGTTACAGTAGAAGAAATTCGCAATGCCAGAATTCAAGACATCTATTTAATTGATGTGGATAGAACAAAAGTTCAAGAGATTGATCCAGAAGCATATGTTAAGCTTGTTTCAGAGAAAGGTCTATCATTTAATCTTGAACTATAATTTGGGGTTTACTTAGAAATTGACATTTTTTGTTTACATTCTCTTGTGTGAAGATGGAAGCTTCTATACTGGCTATACAAAAAATTTGGATAACAGAGTGAAACAACATATGAATGGAAAAGGGGCAAGATACACAAAAAGCCATAAACCAAAAAAAATTGTCTATGTAGAATTGTTTGAAACTCGCTCTGGAGCATTAAAAAGGGAGAGAAGAATCAAAAAAAATTCACATAACCAGAAACAGGGATTAATAACCAAAAATAATTACTCGCCAAATTAAACAATAAGTGTTAAAACAAGCCCAGTAACAACAGGAATAATTAAATTATCATTTAAGGGCAAAGGCAGATACTCAAAAAGCATTGCAACAGCCGCACCAAATACTGCAATTGGAGGAGAAACAAAAAATAATGCACCTAGAAAAGCAAAAAAGAAACCAATTAGTGATCCTTCCAAAGTCTTATCTTTGTTAAAAAGAAATGGTTTTTTCGAAATCCTACCACCAAAAATAGATGCAGCACTATCTCCAAATGCAAACATTGCAATAGCAGCACTACTTGCAGGAGTTGGAAATAATAACAAAGTTAACAATATTCCTGCCGCAAAATAAAGAGGAGCAGCAGCAAAATCGTATACTTCTGAATTTGAAACTGCATTTTTAGTTATCAACGAAACAATTGGAAAACTCTTTCTATTCATCCGAGATAATTCAGATATAAAATAGATTAGCATAATAACACAAATCAACAAAGCCATCGACGGAACACTGATCACACCAGCTAAAATCGGAACAAAAAAACCTGAAGCATGTACGACTTCTCTAAGAACATCATTTTTTGATAACGGAGATCGATTTTTTTGCTCATTATCAATAACCGGTATAATTCCAGACAAATTACCAGTTACTACTTTATCAGCAGTTACTCGCAAAATAAAATCAGGATTAAACCCAATTTTGTATACTTCCGGAAGAAATATTGAATTATTATTTCTATCATCACCGACTACCACACAATCACTAGGAGATAATCGTTCAGCAGATAAAATTTTCAATAGAACTTTTAATTTTCCTTTATAATCTATAACATCTCCCGAGATTTTACCTGTCAAAAATTCATTATCTAATCCAATCTCTATACCATAAGCATAGTCAGCGCCAAGACTATCACCAAACGTCTTAACTATTGTTGAAGGTAATCCAGAACTGATTAAAGCAATTTTAAAATTCCGATCTTTCAATCGACTAAAAATACTTTGAAGATGAGGTTTTGATGGAATTCTATCAAAAATATTAGTTAAACTGTTAATATTAACATCTTTCATTAAATAAAATATATGTCTAAATGCTGTCTTCAAGGACAAAAGACGTATCTCGTATAAAAAACCGATAAAAAGCATTTTCATTAATTGAAAAAGCCCAATACTTTTTCCTGTTTCATAAATAAAGCGGTTTTTTGGAATAAGAACGCCTTCAACATCAAACACTATGAGCCGCTTTGTATACTCAAGTGGTTTTTCCAATCCAAGTCACGTTAATAAATCTATTAAATTTAGTTTGAAACTGCATAGATAACTGTTTTTACCTTAAAATCAATTACGATAACTAAACATAAATATCAATCCAAATTATCTGAAAATAAAAAGTTAATCAAGATCCGTTAGTGAGTAGACTTATTCATTTCTGTTTTTTTAGCGTGAATAGCTGCAACTGTGGCATTAACATTTTTTTCGTCAACCACAATTATTATCTGCGATGTATGAGGCGCAAAAATTCCTCTTTTAATATTAATTCCTGATATTGAACTAATGGCTAAAGAAGCTACACCGGGAGAATCTTTCATTTTATCACCGATAAGAGTAACAACACCTAAACCGTAATCGATCTTTAGATTCTCATCAAACCCTTTCAATTTCTCCTCATTTTTTTTCAAAAAATCAGAATCCATAAATAAGAAATCTCTAATTCGTACTCCTGTTTCTAGTGTTTCAGCTCCCAAATCTAAGAAATCATTACGTTTTTCCCATATTCTCAGAGAGTCCTCAAACGAACGACTTTTTTCATCATTCATCGAAAGAATTGCAGCCCCAAATTTTCCAGTAATACATTTCACAATATCTCCTCCAATCGGTTTAGCCTGAATAATTGAATATTTTCTGGGGCAATCAAATGGAACGATCAAAAGGGGTTGTAAAAATCTTCTAGCCATTGCAATTGCAGGGTTTTGCACAATTTTCATACCCATCATAGAAGCTTTATGTGCTTCATTATAGGTAAGTGCAGTTATATGATCAGTTAATTGATCTGGGATAACCTTAGGATCAGCACTTTGAATTGGAACATCTTTGAATAAAAGGGTCTCAGTTTGAAAACGACTTTTTAACAAACATGAAATAAAAACCGCTGATAGATCTGAACCACCTCGTCCCAATATTGTCTCAAGACCATCAGATGTAACTCCGAGAAATCCTGCTAAAGAAATAATTTTTTCTTTCTCTAGGCAGTCCATCAAAATATTTCTTCTTTTTTTACTTAGTTCGTAATTTGGAGACGCATCATCAAAACTATCATCTGTTACAATTGGCCAATCAGATAAAGAAATTCTGCAGGAATCAAACCCATTGCTTTTAAGAATATTATCCATGATAGCTGACATTGCTAGTTCGCCTCCGAGAGTTAAAATTTTTGCTTTTACGTTGCCATCAAATCGCTTATTAATTGAGTTTAAAGCATCCAAAGTTAATGTTTTAAGATTATCAATTACTTTCAATGTTTTATTGTAATAACCATCTTTAACGTAGAGTTTAGCTAAATTATAATAAACTTCAAAAATAGGATTCAACGAAAGTGGAGAAGATTGAGCATAAGAATTTCCTATTTGAATAAGCTTATCAGTTATGCCCATAGGAGCTGAAAAGACAACTATTGGACCTATATCATGTTTATCTTTCAGTTCTCTTATTTTTTGAAGAATATTAATTATTCTTTTGCCTTCAATATCTAAAAGGCCACCACCAAATTTTGCGACTGCAAGCGTCTTTTTCAAAAGAATTTACTCCTGAGCATAATTTACCATTTATATCCCACTTAATAATTTTCCTAATAATATAATGAAGAAAATTAGCGCAAACATTTTAGAAAAAAAAATTAATAAAAAAACTAAATTGAGAGTAATTATTTTTTAGGGTATCAATACAATTTATTAAAGAATCCTTTTATTCAAATGTCATATGATTAAAAATCCCAAGGAGAGGAAGTAACTATCACCATTTCATTTGAAAAACGTGAAATTTTAATTTTATTGTCGCTACTGTTCTTCGCATTTATTTTCCGTTTCATCTTATTTCCACTCCCCGGATACGAAGTTGATCTTAACACTTTTTCCTCCTGGTTTGGCACAGCAGCTCAATATGGCCCCAGAGTATTTTATAATGTTGTTACTTGGTGTGATTATCCACCTTTTAACGTTTACATATTTTGGGGATTAGGTTCAATAGCAAATGCTTATTCTCTTTTTGGAACGCCACAGATGTTTTATTTGATAAAGTTATTACCCAGTCTTTTTGACGTAGCAACTACTGCAGTAATATTTGTTTTTCTGAGAAAAC
>JAENXI010000073.1 GCA_016649625.1 Candidatus Bathyarchaeota archaeon | reverse complement strand
TCTAAAGCCTCTTCAGGACAAAACTCTACACAACTAGGTTTGTCTTCACAAAGATCACAAGCAATAGCTTTACCTGTATCAGTATGAAGCATAATTCCTCCGTGAGGACATGCTTGAACACACCAATCACACCCCATGCATTTTTTATCATTTACAAGTAAAACACCGTCTTCTTCAGATTGACTTAAAGCGTCTTCTGGACATGCAACTACACATTTTGCATCTTCACAAAACCTGCAAGCAAGTGCAAAATTGAATATTGGTGACATTCGAACAACCCGTATCCTTGAACGGATGGGATTCCAAACCTTTTCACCTTTTTCCACGGTGCAAGCATATTCGCAAATCCCGCACCCTGTGCATTTGAGAGGATCAACTGAAATGAACTTTCTTGATTTGAATTTAGATGGTGACATTCGTGTAATAATTCCTGTTTGAAGTATCTAAATATTTCTTTATACAATACATGCATTTAACAATTATATATTCGCAATTTTTTTTATCATACTCAAAAAATAGAAATAATAAATAATTTGGTGCGGAGGGTGGGATTTGAACCCACGAACCCCTACAGGATAGGCGCCTCAGGCCTACGCCTTTGACCTGGCTTGGCAACCCCCGCAAATCACCTGATTTGGTCCACAGACTTACAGGTAGCAATTATTAGAAAGAGTATCATATTAAAAGATTTTACTTTGGTTAAGCTCTAGGAACCGAATTCAAAATTAACAAGAAAAGAAAAACTAAAAACTTGAAAAGTAATTAATCTGCTAAGTGCATACAGATCAGTATTTTATCAACAAAGAACGGATAAAAGACTTTTAGGTATTATACGAAATTTTTCCAAGCAAAGATAGGTAAAAAAACACTTCTCTTATATCCAACTTTTCCTAGATAATTCTTTATAGGGAAAAAAAATGAGCTTAAACTCCAATAAAAAAATTCCAGAAGAATGCAAAGAGTGTAAAGCAAATCGTGATAAAATACAATGTTGGAATAGAGAAAAAATGCTTGAAACATTGTTGAATAACAGTGAATCTGTGGAAGAAAATTGGAGTGATAAAGAGTTACCTATAATTGCCGAGGAAATATTAAAAAACTACGAAAAAATAGGTGGTATAGATCATCTAGAAGGCAAAGATTTACCATCAAAGAAAATAGTTATTGAGGTATTAGATGATCTCTTCACAATTTTATTTCCAGGATATCTAGGAAAAGAAGAAATAACAAGAACAAATATAAAAAAAGTGCTAAATGGAACTTTATTGTCAGTGTATAATCGATTAACCGATGAAATAGAAAAAAGTCTAAAATATATTTGTCGGAAAATTGTTGAATGTCCCAAAGATATCTGTCGGAAAAGAGCTAAAGTGGTAACAAAAGAGCTCATAGAAAAAATTCCCGAAATACGACTACTCATTAGTGGTGATATTGAAGCAGCTTTTAAAGGAGATCCAGCAGCTGCCAGTAAAGAAGAAGTAATTCTAAGTTACCCGTGTGTATTAGCTATAACAACTTACAGATTAGCTCATGAATTGTACCAACAAGGAGTCCCATTAATTCCCAGAATTATGAGTGAGCATGTTCACTCATTAACGGGCATAGATATACATCCAGGCGCAAAAATTGGCACGAACTTTTTCATAGACCATGGAACAGGAGTAGTCATAGGTGAAACCACAGAAATTGGTAATAATGTAAAAATTTATCAAGGAGTAACTTTAGGGGCTTTGAGTTTTCCAAAAGACGAGAAAGGTAGAGTAATCAGAGGAATTAAAAGACATCCTACAATAGGAAATAATGTAGTAATTTATTCAGGGGCAACTCTTCTAGGACCAAACGCGAAAGTTGGAAATAATGTAGTTATCGGAGGAAATGTTTGGCTTACAACACCTGTGACTGCAAGCACAAAAATTGCCATAGCACGACCTGAACTAGAGGTTAAAGAGAAGAAGAGCAATAAAAAATGTTAACTATAGGAGCCTAAAATTTTCTTTAACTGTTGTTAATACTATATGAGTGTTAGTTCGCTCAAGATATGGCAAAGATAACAAATATTTTGTAAAACGACCAAGATCCTCACGACTCTTGAATTTCGCAATAATCAATGCATCAGTCAAGCCTGTTATGTCATAAACACCACAAACGTTGGGGTTTTTAGCTATCTCATTTTCCATTTCAACAAGTTTGCCTCTTGAAACAGTTACCTCTGTCAAGACAGTAAGTTGATAACCTAGTTTTTCTTGATCTAAAATTGCAGAATATCCTTTTATTAAGCCATTGGCTTCCATTTTCTTAATTCTTGAAAGCACAGTACCTACAGAGACACCAATTTTTTTGGCAATTTGCCGGCTTGAGAAGCGAGCATCTTCCAATAAATTTTTTAATATTTTTTTATCGGTTTCATTTAGTGCCATAAAACATCGCCATTTGTACATTTTTTCAAACAATAAAACTTTTTATAGCCATCCTTTTGTTTATCAGCTAATTACATTTATATAAGTTTAGATTCCTAAAAAAATATAACTCATTCAAAATAAAAGAAAAACCAAGTCCACAGACAAAAAGATAGTAATATTAAATTACTAGATTAAGAACCAGTACCAAGGTGCCAATAATGGAGAAAAAATATGATACAATTCTTGTTCTAGACTTTGGAGGTCAATATTGTCACCTTATAGGAAGAAGAATAAGAGAAAATGGAGTTTATTCAGAAATCGTACCTCATGACATAAAAATAGAGGAAATAAAAAGTCTAGAAAAAAAATGCGCCATCAAAGGCTTAATTCTTTCAGGAGGTCCATCAAGTGTTTATGATAATAATGCCCCAAAAATGGATAGCCGACTCCTAACAATTGATTTACCTATTTTGGGTTTATGCTACGGTCTTCAAATTATTGCACAAATCACTCAAGGAAAAGTTAAACCAGCTAATCGAAAAGAGTATGGAACAGCTTTTGTTTCAATTGACAAAAACATAGGAATTTTAAAGGGATTAGGTAAAAAAGAAAAAGTCTGGATGAGTCACGGAGACACAGTATATGATCTTCCACCAAATTACGAAATCTTAGCACACACAAAAAACTGTCCAGTTGCTGCTTTTAAACATAGAAAAAAACCCATCTACGGATTGCAATGGCATCCAGAGGTAATTCATACTAAAAATGGAGAAAAAATGCTAAAAAACTTCATATTTGAAGTTTGCAAATCCGAACCAAATTGGAAAATGGAAGACATCATTGAAAAAATGGTAGAAGAAATAAAAGTAGCTGTTGGTGAAGAAAATGCAATAATAGGACTTAGCGGAGGAATAGATTCCAGTGTTGCAACAGCTCTTGCTGCCAGAGCATTAGAAGATAAACTTACAGCTGTTTTTGTAGACACCGGTTTTATGCGTGAAGGCGAACCTGAACAGGTGAGGAAAACTTTTCAAAAATTAAAGAGTACATTTGTGGTTGCAGAAGCTCAAGACAGATTTATGAAAAGATTACAAAAAATTATTGATCCAGAAAAGAAGAGAAAGATAATTGGTGAGGAATTCATAAGAGTTTTCGAAGAAAAAGCAACCAAAAGTAATGCAAGCTTTCTTATTCAAGGAACCATCTATCCAGATAGAATTGAATCTGGTTTTGGAAAAAATTCAAACAAGATTAAATCGCATCATAATGTTGCGGGTTTACCATCAAAAATGGAATTTAAAAGGATTTTAGAGCCGTTAAGAGATTTATATAAAGATGAAGTTAGAAAAGTCGCCAAAATTTTAGGTTTACCAAAAGAGCTTATCACAAGACAACCTTTTCCAGGACCAGGATTAGCAGTTAGAATTATTGGCAAGTTGAATAAAGAGAAAAATGACATATTGAAAAAAGCGGATAAAATAGTGAGAGTTGAAATTGAAAAAGCTAAATTGGAAAATAAATTATGGCAGTATTTTGCAGTTCTAACAGATACAAAAGCCACAGGTGTAAAAGGAGACGCTAGAGCATATGGCTATGTAGTTGCTATAAGAGCTGTAGAGAGTCGCGAAGCGATGACTGCAAGTTTTGCAAAAATCTCTTATTCAATTCTTGAGAAAATTTCCACAAGAATAACAAATGAAATACCACAAATCACTCGTGTGGTTTATGACATTACCCATAAACCGCCAGCAACTATAGAATGGGAATAAAGATAAGATCAAAACATCCCTTTAACTTAAAAATAACTTTGGACTTTAAAGGTAGAGATAAAGATGAAAGCATTGATTCTAGCAGGTGGTTTTGGTACTAGATTAAGACCAATTAGTTGCTCAAGACCAAAAACTCTTTTTCCCATAGTCAACAAACCATTATTGGAAGGAATTTTTGAAAGATTATCAGAAAATAACATTATGGAAGCTATTATGGCGGTTAATAGTTTAACTGAGTTCTACATCAGAAAACAAAAAATCCGAAAACACGGATTAAAAGTAAGATATTCTATAGATCCACCGAAAACACCCCTTGGAACAGCAGGGCCAATAAAAAATGCTGAAAAACTTATTGGAAAAACAGATTCATTTTTAGTACTTAATGGTGATATTTTTGCAGATATAAAATATAAAGAAATTATTAAAACTCATAAAGAAAAGAAGGCATTAGCAACCATAGCATTACACGAAGTCAAAGACCCATCAAGATATGGATGTGTTGAAATCACAGAAGATAAACGAATAAAAAAGTTTATCGAGAAACCAAAAAAAGGATCAGCGCCAACTAACCTAATTAATGCCGGAATTTATGTGTTGGATCCCAAAGTTCTGCAATATATCGAAAAAAGTAAATCTGTTTCAATGGAACGAGAGATTTTTCCAAAGCTAGTAGAGGAAAAAAAAATGTTTGGTCATTGTATGCAAGGTTTATGGATTGATATTGGCAAACCAACAGAATATTTAGAAGCAAATAAGATTTTACTTAAAGCTCACTACAACAATAAAAAATATGACAATAAAAATTTGAAAATAAAAAACTACGTAGCAATTGATACCGGCGTAAAAATTGGAGAAAAAACAGTAATTGGACCTTATGCAGTGATAGGAAAACAGGTAGCTATAGGAAAAAATGTGCAAATTATCGAATCGGTTATTTTGTCCGATGCTGAAATTCAAGATGGTTCAAAAATAAATGGTTCTATTATTGGTGAAGGCGTTTTTATTGGAAAAAATGTTAAAATTGGTAATGGTTGCATAATTGGAGATTGTGCAAAAATAAGAGATAATGTTTCTCTTCCTGAAGGTGCTGCTGTTTGTCCTGGAAAAGAGATCAGTGAAAATATATTAAAATCGAATATAGTCTGTTAAGAAGGAGAATAGAAAAATTGGGTCTTAAAAAACTCTTTGGAACTAATGGAATACGCGGATTAGTTAACAAAGAATTAACAACAGAAATGGTAATTAATATTGGATCAGCAATCGGGACATTCTTTGAGGGAGGAAAACTAATAGTGGGTCACGATGCAAGAACCAGTGGACCCATGTTCTCTAACGCAATAATTGCAGGACTCACAGCT
>JAENXI010000072.1:3072-5531 GCA_016649625.1 Candidatus Bathyarchaeota archaeon | reverse complement strand
CTAGATACTTTATTGAAGCGCTAATACGATATTATGAAGTTCTTCCAGAAGCTGAAACACAGTTGCAAGAGCTTAGAGATATTCAGTCTGAATTAGGAATAATCTATTTGATTGTACAGTTAGTACTTCGAACTCCAATTGACGAAGCAAAGATGATTGATGAATATACAACCTACCTGAATGGAATAATCGAAAGATACATGGCCAAAAAAGGTGTTGTCGATTGCGAACTAATGCGAATAGAAGAAACTAAGAAGAGAAAAGAGTTTGATAAATTAAAACAAGAACGATCAATTAAGAAACTCTTTAGTATGAAAAAGTATGCAAAACAACAAATTCGTCAACTTGAAAGTGATCTTCTAAGACTTGCTGAAGAAGAATCATACGTATGTGATCAACTTGATAATCTGGATAACACAATTAAGATGTATGAGCAATTATCAAAGAAAGTGGAGATTACATCTGATTATCGTAAGAGATTAAACAAGATAGTGGATCTGCATGAAGAATTTGAAACGAGGATGATTGAACTTCGCAAACCTAAAAGCTATTATGAAAAATCAGCTGAACTTACAGAAAAAGAACAAATAAGGATAATTTTCAAGATTCTATTGGAAAAAGAAGATACGCTAACTAAAGATGAGATCATTGAAGAAATACTGGATATGGAACACTACAAAGATTACATGAAAAGTTTGATAAGAGTTTTCAAAACGCCAAGTATAATGGGATTCAAACCCACATATAAATCGGATTACATTTGGGTAACTGTTGAAGCACCACCTAAATTATGGAGTGAAGATCTTAACCAAGAAATATACACTGCGTTAGCAGGTTATGTAACTAGTGAAGTATCAAGAACAATAACAGTTAGAGTGGTTGAAGCAAGAGATGAATGGGTAACTAGAGTACTAGTTGTTGGTGGTAGAGGAAAACCAAACCATCTTGAAGCTTTTGACGAGATGCAACTATTATACAGTAAATCTAACAATTTCGAAAGAAATCTTTCCCGATCCTATCTGTTAGAACATGGAATATCAGCTGTCGAAGTTATTGATGAAATAAAAAATAATGATAAAAAATAGCGATCGTTACAATGGGAATTGTAATCATTAAGATGGAATTAATTCTTTAACAATAACTTCCCAATCTTTCTTTTTTATTAATCCTTTTTTAATAGCATTATTTTTCATTGGTTGTATTTTCTTCATGATAGGAGTAAAAATATCTGCAAGTTCAAAACCTCCAATAAAAAGAGCTAGATCAATTCTGTCCTCTTTAGAATCAATATAAATGGGTTCACTAATTTGGATCGATTTTAGATTCGTTTTTTCCTTAAACCAATTTGCTAATGATAGCTCAATATTATTTTTTGATAGCATTTTTTTCATTCTTGTAGGGATTCTAAAAATAGCATATACTATATTTGAACTAGACAATTTGAATTTTAGAAGAGGTCTTAACAAAGCAGCATTAAGAATATTTTTTAAAGAACCATAAACACTTAAACTAGCCCCAGAAGCTAGCATAACAGTGTAGGATCTAACACTGAAAGCTCTTGTCAATTCAGAAATTTCTTGAACAAATGATTCTTTCTTTTGAATTAAATCTAAAAGAAAATTAACAACAGAACTCCCTTTTATTATTGCTCCCTGACGATCTATTCCTAAAAAGTTTTCAAGCTGATCTCTGTCAATAAGTACTATAGGCGTAAAATTCTTTGATAAACATAAACCGACTGAAGAAAAAGCGTTAAAATGGGCATCAGAAGTTTGTATTTGAGAAGGCAAAATTCCAAACACTATTGAATTTGTATTTGATTCTTTGAATTGTGAAATCAAAGTAGGCGTTAGTGCACTCCCAAAACCATCCCATAGCGAAGAAAACACTATAGCTCCTTTTATGTTGTCAATCGAACTTTTTTTTAGATTATCAATTAGAACATTACTTTCACTAAGAACAGGTAGAATTTGATGCCAAAAATGAGAATCAACATTTTTTTCTAGACTCAAAATATGTTTTTTATTAATTATTGATTGACTCCATCCATTAACATCCTTTTTGAATTTACTCACCAATAGAGGATATGAAAAAGCATCTTTTTTGTTTTGAAAAGCATCTTGTATTATTATTTTTGATGAATATTCTCCAATACAAAGAAGTATCTGTTGCGAAGTATTTTTTTCCAGAAGATCAGAATTACTTTTATTGCTTTTAGTATTTTCAAGTTTTTCTTCGTCTTTGGGCTTTTTACTCTTAACCATGATCATTTTTCACGATAAGCTTTAAGAATACATTAGTAAGATAAGGTTTTAGGTAATTCATATTTGAATTCAAAGAAGTCACGTCTATCTCAAATTCGAGGATGGAATAGAAAAAGAAAGCAAAAAGATGAAGAAAAAAAACGAATTATTGAAGCAATAAACTTAAGAAAATCTATAGTTGAAAAAACAGAAGAA
>JAENXI010000072.1:2717-2974 GCA_016649625.1 Candidatus Bathyarchaeota archaeon | reverse complement strand
AACCAACTCTGGAAACGATTACTGAAGAGACAACAGAATTATCTTCAGAATCTATAGTTGAAAAAACAGAAGAACCAACTCTGGAAACGATTACTGAAGAGACAACAGAATTATCTTCAGAATCTATAGTTGAAAAAACAGAAGAACCAACCAAGAATCAACGCAGATTGGGAATTCGAAGTTTGTTTAAAAACCAAGGGCAAAAAAAGAGGAAGACAGAAAGCAGGCGTGAACCTGAATGGATGAGAATTTTCACT
>JAENXI010000072.1:0-2619 GCA_016649625.1 Candidatus Bathyarchaeota archaeon | reverse complement strand
AAGTT
The DNA here is from genome assembly GCA_016649625.1 of Candidatus Bathyarchaeota archaeon. Taxonomy (GTDB): domain Archaea; phylum Thermoproteota; class Bathyarchaeia; order Bathyarchaeales; family Bathycorpusculaceae; genus AD8-1. The sequence continues at coordinate 2,614 of JAENXI010000072.1, read as the reverse complement.
TGTTTAAAAACCAAGGGCAAAAAAAGAGGAAGACAGAAAGCAGGCGTGAACCTGAATGGATGAGAATTTTCACTTTAGCAATTACACTAGTGGCTATGCTTTTAGGATTATCTATTATGCCCCTTTTCCCTCAACCTCTTCCCGCAGTTCTTGCATTTCTAATCGCTTTTGTAACATTAAAAAAACCAATCTTGGGTATGCCTATAGGAGGGCTATTAATTGGATTGGGATTAATGTATAATTTAGCAAAATTAAATTTCATCGTGATGTTGGGAGAACCAACGATTCGTTGGATAGTTGTTTTTGTTTTTCTTTTTTTGTTTACAGCATTACCTGTTGTTTTTCGAGATCGTAAATCAGCTATTGTAATTAACTTGGGTATTATTGCGGCTATTTCACTTTTTTCAAGTCAAACTTTCTTTCTTGCAATACCCCTAATTGTTAGTTCTATTGTTTTATTCAAGAAAATTTCAATATTATCTGTAGTTTACTATGTTTTGCTCTCAGTACCTCTTCAGATAATGCAATATCTACAACATGTTACTCAAATAGCAAGAGTGGATTGGTGGATTGAAGCTGGATCAAGTCCACCAATTTATGTTCCATTAACGCAGGTTTTTGCAGATGTTCAAGATTCTATGCTTCAATTTAGATTGTATGACACTTCCAAAGTTGTATTTGCTATATCTGAACAACTGTCATTAGATCCTCCAATAATGGAACATACAGTGATGGAGATGATATCTCATTACATTGACTCTCTTCCAGGAATTATCTTATTCTTAGTTATGATAGTAGGAATTGTTTCTGCTATTGTTCTTTTTATTCGTACAACTTTTTCACAAACTAATTTAGGTGAAGCTGAAAAAATCCTTCCAATAATTACTGGAACTGCTGCTACAATCATTTTCTTTGTATTAGCAAATAGTCTACAAGAACCCTTAGCTTTTAGAGTTGATTTAAACGGATCAGCAATTGCTTTAGGAACATTTGCAACTCTTATCTTCACAATTCCCACATTTTTCATGGATCAAGCTCCAAAAGAACTAGCAACAGTGGATATGATTGAGAAAAAATGTAAAACTCTTATGGACAAACTCTTGAGTTTTGACGAAGATCTAACAACTGCAAAAATCGCTATTCCAATCTCGTTTTCATCTCTTGAAACAAGATCAATGATTTCTAGAGATAAACTTGAGGATATAAACGGGAAAAATTCAAGGAGTTTATTAGTACCCTCGGAAATAGGTGATGTGTTAAAAGAACTTAACAAGATAGAGCAAACAATTGATAATCTGGATCCAGAGTTAGACGATCTATTATCAGAATATCAAATATTTGCAAATTGTGAACTCTCAAAATGGAAAGGGCAATTTGAAAACATTGGAATTAAAATAAACAATAATACAATAACACAGTTTGAAAGAGGTATTACTTTAGAAAAAAGACTTGAAAGTATAACAGCAATAATCGAAAGTAGTAGAACAATTGCTAAAGAAATCATTGAAGTTACTACCCAAATTTATAGTGGAATTTGTTCACTTTTTGATCCAAATCTACCTATAAATAGTCAATCAATACTTTTTGCAAGTAGACAGCTAAAAGAAAAAATAGTTCCATGGAATGTGTTTGAGACTCTTTATGTTTCATTGATTAACATGAAAAAAAACTATGTTCAACAAATATCTAGTTCAATAGAGAACCTAGAGCACTCTTTGAAAACATTAAACGATTTTAACAAGAAAAATGAAAAACTATCACAAGCTTTAGGTGACGATTACCCAGAACTAATTGGTTTAACACAAAAAGTTGAGGATACATCCATTAATATTGACAAGAATAATTTTAGTATAATAGATATAATTACCATAAAGAATGTATTCGATTCTTGTGTTGACATTACAAAGAAAATATTCTCTCTTCTTTTTGAAAACCTAATGATGAAGGAAAAAACTGTCGAGAGTCTGATGCCACCCGAAGGTTATTTGTGGGGCAAAAATCTTGAAATAAAAGAAAAAATGGCCTCAGCAATTAAAATGTTTAAAAGAAAAACAAAATACAAATCTTCAAAAGTCTTAGAAAAATTACCGTTCTTTTTATCTCTAGCAGAAGATGGAATGGAAACCATAATTAATTATAATGAAAAAGAAGAACTACTACTAAACTATCCAGTTGCAGAAATTGTTGTAGAAGAACAACTAAAGAAAAATAAACAAGTAACAGCAAAAGATCTCCCATTTGATCCAAAATATTCGTTAGAATACCTCAAACTTTTCCATAGCAAAAGATATCTTGAATCCTCTTTTGACGAAATAAACAATGTTCTTAGTAACAAAAAATAGTTTTACAAATTTATTTTTTAAAAAAAATGTTACTTTGAATCAAATTATTTTTCCATATTTAGGGTAGTCAAATTTTCTAATTTTTGCAGTATTAAAATGTGCATATTAATAATAGAATATTATTTGTACTGACAAATATTTGAAGACACAACCCTTAAGATTTATAGGTGGGTCTTAATAATCTTGGATGATGAGCTTAAGAGTCATAGAGCGTAAGCTGTGATAATGACTCGACGGGCGAACTGACAATTTAAGGTGCAGGAGATACTATT
>JAENXI010000071.1 GCA_016649625.1 Candidatus Bathyarchaeota archaeon | reverse complement strand
ATCAATAATTGTCGAAAACTTCATGCGTTTTGTCCGTGCAATTGTTAAGTTAAAACCCCACCTATGTAAAGCAGACCCAAATACAACATTACCTTTTTCAGGGGAAATTTTCCAATTATTTACGATTTTAGATATTCCATAGATAGAAAGCAAATCATTAAAATTTTTTATTATCCGTTCGAATTTTTTTTGAATCTGAGCTTCATCTAATTTTAGTTCAGTTATTAACCTATCAACCTTATTTATGAACAGCACTGGATGAACATTTTCCATGAGCGCTTGACGTATTACTATTTCTGTCTGAGCCATGATTTCTTCGACAGCATCAACAACGACAATTACGCTATCAATACTGCGTAGAGCTCTTCTAACTTTTCCCGTAAAATCAACATGTCCAGGAGTATCAACTAGATTTATTATAAAAGATTGACCATCTGTTTGGTATAATAAGGATACATTTGCTGATTTCATGGTAATGCCACGAATTTGTTCTTCTTTAAGGTAATCAAGAACTCTTGCAGAGCCAACTAAGTTTGGGGATAATAACCCTGTACCAGCTAGAAGTGAATCAGCTAAAGTTGTTTTCCCATGATCAATGTGGGCGACTATTCCCAAATTTCTAATACATTCTGTCTTTTTCATCAATTGTAAAATCTTGGGAAGTTGTCTAAATTTTGGCATTCCTCAAACCCACATAATTTAATTCATAATGAATGGAGAACCCCTATCATATTTATTATATATTACAAACTATTTCTGTTTGAAGGGGATAAAAAACTGAAGGAGCAACTTAGGATTCCAATTGAGAAGCTAGAAGAGGAACCTTATGCTTCGGTTATTTGTTATCCAAAAGCTAGTGCAACTGAATTAAATGAACGAATTTCTGAAATGAAAGATCATAGAATTATATCTGTTGATTTTGCTGGCAAAAATAATGCTTTTAGTTTGCCTATACTCGGCAAAGGGTATGTTGGAGTTGTAATCAAAGCCAATATAACTAGAAAGATACTCGCACTAAAAATACGAAGAGTAGACGCTGATAGAAAAGGACTTCAACATGAAGCACAAATGCTTCTAAAAGCTAATTCAGTTCAAGTTGGTCCAAAATTTCATAGTGTAAGTAAGAACTGTTTACTGATGGAATTAGTTGATGGTGAATTACTACCCTTTTGGCTAAATTCATTTTCTGAAAAGAAACTCTTGATAAATATCTTTGAAGATTTATTGCATCAATGCAGACGTTTGGATAGTTTAGGTTTAGATCATGGTGAACTAAGTAAAGCACCTAAGCATATTATTATTAATAAAAAAATGAAACCTATTATAGTTGATTTTGAAACCGCAAGTATCTCTAGAAAAGTTTCCAATGTGACCTCTATTTGTCAATTTCTTTTTTTGGGTTATGGACCAGTTGGAAAAACTGTGATGATGTTAATAGGTAATAGAGATAGGGATAAAATACTCAAAGTATTAAAAAAATATAAAAATAAAAAGGATAATGACAATTTTAACCGTGTTTTACAGGCTTGTTTATACTAGATTATGTAATTAATACTGGTTTTTATTGTCTTTTTCAATTTGAGTTTGTTTATTCCCAACACTTTAGTCAATTGGTAAAGATTAAGCCATGTTTCTATCTTTTGTTGTCTATCAACATTCTTTTTTTTGTAGAGCAAAGGAGTTTTGTCAACAAACAACCAACCATAAGTATCTTTTTTCATTCTTCTCCCAGAACGTAAAGGAGAATAGTTTACTTTTATCCTATATGGAAAAAAGAACTAGAAAAAAATACTGAAAAAGAGAGTGAAATGTTCTACATTTAGGCTAATATCATTTGAAGTTTATCTTCATTTTTTGCTTCTTTTATTTCAAGCGCAATGCGCCGGCCCATATACATGTTTTCACCATATCTAAGATAAGCGTAAGGTGAGGTGCCTATTCCGATGTTTGTTCCGGCGACGATCCGTGCTGAAATTTCAAATGTATAAATTTCTAAATTATCTGTTATTACTGTCTCTAAACAGAAGGGGCCTATTATTCCGGGTGGGGCTAAGTCTATGGCTTTTTCATGTACGTTTTCGCCCATTCTAATCAATTCAGGCAGTAAAGATTCTCTCAGAGCAAGTGGAATGTTACCTACTATTGTATATGTTGGACTGATTTCTATTTCGATTTGTTCAGTTGCCGGTATTTTGCCTATCGAATCAACTGCTGATTCATATCGTTTATCAACTCCCAAAAATTCCACGTCGTTTTTGAGTATGGAACTGAAATAGTGAGGATAAACATTAACACCCAAAACGTATTCTTGAAGGTGTACTCTGTCTAAGTCCTCTGAACTGAGTAGACCTCGATCTACCATATCATTAAATTTCTTTCGGAAAGAAGAAGGCGAATTTGCTAGAAAATATCCTCTTCCACCTTTTGCTCCAGGTAGTTTTACTATTACTAAACGGTCAATTTCATCTGGTTTTTTGAATGTTTGAGGTAAACGTAATCCTGCTTGGCGAAGCCATTCTGCTTGTTTATCTCGATTAGTTTCCCAGTGGAGAAGTTCGCGATTACCAAACATTGGTACAAAAAGATTGTTTATTAGTTCTTCAGTGCTCAGATAGGCTGTAAAAGATCCATGGGGAATCAAAACAACGTTTAAACTTCGAAGTTTTTCTTGAAGAGATTCCGTTAACAATTCATTAAAATCTTTAACAATAATTAATTCGTCGACCACAGGGAATTTTTTGTAGATTATAGCATTTTCTTGTTTGCAGACACATACAGTTTTAAAACCTTCCTCTTTTGCTCCTTTGAATATATTAAGAGCCGAGTGTGAACCCAAAGTGCCTATTGATAGTTCTTTTGAATTATATGATCGAAGTATATTATCCATTTTTTTACTGATTTTCAGGTTACCACTTCCGCTAATCTATTATTTTTTGTAGCGAGTTTTATTTCCATAGCCACTCGTCTACCTGGACCTACTTCGATACCATATTTGTATTTCATATAAGGTGATGTTGATTCTACACAAGGACATCCAGGAACGCGGGGACTCAAATCAAAAACATAGAATTTTAAATCCTTTGAAACTGCCCCTTGTAGGGCAAAAAGTCCTATCATACCAGGCGGGTATTCTTGTTTGCAGGTTTTTATGAAAAGTTCTGCTGCAGTGAATATTTTTTCTATTTGACTCTCACGCATAGTTGCGCCCATATGGCCGATTTCAATATTCTGGGAGGGAATGTTAACATCAAGTTGTTCTTGTGCTGGAAGATCCAGTAAACCATCCAGATCAGTTTGAATCCGTCTATCGAACCCAAGTAAATCAATTTCATTAGTTATGGGTGACCAAAATAGATTGGCATTAAATTTTGCCCCTAAAACATATTCTTCAATAATCGATTCATCTAAAGCTTCTTTGGTTATTATTCCTTTTTTAATTCTATCAGCAGATATTTTCTCAAATTCTTCTGTAGAGGTTGCATAAAAGAATGCACGTTCAATTGTACGTTTTTTTTCTGCAACTTTGACAATTACAAGGCGATCTATCTCTTCAGGTGAATTGAATATTTTGGGAATAAGAATTCCTGATTTTTGAAGAAGGTATTGCTGATTTCTGGGTGTATTTCTTTCTTCAGTTCGTAACAGGTATCTGTTTCCTAGTAAAGGAATTGTAAATTCTTTTTCAATAGCTTCATAACCTGCATATACTGAAAAAGAGCGATTTGGTACAAAAACTGTGTTAAGATTCGCAAGTTTTTCAACATTTTCTTCTTTTGTAATATCTGCAAAGTTATCTAACAAAATAATATGATCAAATAATTTTTTATAGTATTTAGTATAGGTCTTATCTCTTCCTTTTTGACAAACAACTACAGTCTCAAAACTTTCTTGTTTAGCTCCTGAAGCTATTTCAAGGGCTGAATGAGAGCCTAAAACACCGATTCTAATATTCTTGTAATCATATTCTGAGATTCTTTCTCGTATTTTTAAATTCATCATTTTTTCTCAACCAAGTATTCTTTATAACATTCAATTATTTTTGGAAGGGAATCAACATCAAAAAATTTCTGTTTAGTTATCGCGTTAGTAGTTGCCATATACATTCCACTAACAATGTTGATTAATTTATTGTCAAGTTTTAGTGGTTGGGATTTACATAGCAATTTCCAGTTTTTAATATTTTGTTGCTCAGCAGTCCTCTTTGAGCTCTCTACATCCACATACCAATTTGTTTTTCTATAGAATTGTCGTACAATTTCCTTGCTGATGTGAAAACCATTATACATAAATCTACACTCATCAAGTGTACCAACCACATCAACAATTATTAGTTTTCTTAAGTTATCAAAAGCTAGCTCAATTTTTCCATCTTCGTTTATTAATCCAGCTTTAGAAACAAGATTTGTTATTGTTGAATTTACTTTCAATAAAACTGACTTTATAGCGATTAATTCAGTATCACTTAATCCTGCTATTTTTTTTGCTCTTCCCCAAGTTAAATATCTGTCTTTATTTTCAAGTTTGGTACTCACATCAAATATGGGTTTTGAGAAATGTTCACCTGGAATAGGAGTATGATCTATTCCTAAGTCTTCTAGTGTTGTCTTACCTTGCTCGAGTCGGTTAAAAACTGATGATCCTTGGGGTAATCCGTTTCGGTAAATGATTTCAAGTGGAATTAAACAATTCTTGAGTTTTTGAGTGTATAGACTATAATCATAGTCCATTCCATTATTTTTTCTTCTCATTTTTGGATGATAAACATTAACTAAATTAACTTCCATTACATTTGTGGGATTAACTATTTTTTTGAAAGTTACAGTTTTACCATTATTGTTAACTAGGCCTCTATAGTGAGTCTTTATTCCTTGTGCTTCTAATTTTTCAAAACAATAAGCACCCATTAGACATAAGGCTTCACCTTTTCCTTTAATTTGATCAGGCATTTCACCCCAATCGAAAACTGAGTAGCGATCTGAAAAGTGAAACCGCCCGATACCCATCGCTATTTCTGAAGGATTCTTTATTATTTCGAGATCTTTCACACTACCCATCTAATTCCACTTCGCACAAATATTTTTCTTGATCTATCAAAAGAAGCCCATGCTTATATCGATTTATTCAATATGAAACAAGAAATTAATGAAATAAATTTAAAAAACATTTTCCAATTTTCATTATTTCTTTGAATATTCGAGTTTAATTTAAAGTTTTAAGTAATAAATTGAATAAGGGCTGTTGATTTATTACTGCAGTTTTCTAATTTTTTCATTAGCTTGTGCAAGAGTTTTTTTCTTATTAGACTGATAATCTTTGATTATTTTGTTAATCTTTTCATCCTCTAGTGCAAATATTTTGGCAGCAACAATTGCAGCACCCTCAGGTTCAATTGTAACAACAGATCCAATACCACTTGGTACTCGCAGAGAAGAAAAAATATCAGCCCCCCCAAACTTTTCTGAGTATGGCGGACATGCAATAACTGGTTTGGAAGTATTAGCATCAACAAATGCACTAAGCGCATTGGATCGACCTGCTACCGTTATGTAAACAATTTTCTCTCCTTCAAACATCGCTATTATCTTTAGTA
>JAENXI010000070.1 GCA_016649625.1 Candidatus Bathyarchaeota archaeon | reverse complement strand
CTAAATAGTTATTGGGTTGGTGAAGATGGGCGTTCAAAATGGTTTGAGATAATTTTGGTTAATAAGGTCATTTTGTCACAACAACATAATTTCCAGTCACAAAAAGCTAGAATAACTCAACAAAATCTGGTTAACTTGGCTAGTCAGAAGAGGCGTGCAAATCGAGGGTTAACCGCTTCAGGAAGACGTGTCAGAAACTTGGTAAAAGGTCCACAAAGGAAGAATCCTAACAAACGAAAGCAAAAAAAAGCGAATCCTAACAAACGAAAAATAAGGCCTTAAATAATATACTTAAAAAAGCCAATAAAGGCAATTTGCTGTAATTATAATAATCGATTAGTTGGGTTTTAATTCAGAAGAACTGCGAAGTAGATCTAATAAAATGTTAATGCAAAGATCTAAAAGTTAAAACTACTAATCAAAAAGCAGAGGGCTATTTTGTCATCAAAATCTCCTATTGGATATATCGATATTCGAGTGTTTGCACACGCTACTGAAGATACTGACAAAGTATTGCTAGCTGTGCATAATACTTTGCCTTCTGAACTAAAGGAAGATGTAGTGTTTAAAGAAACTCAATTAACTGGATATTATAAAAATCCAATCACACTCTATCAAACCAGATTGATTGATAAACAAACTCTTATTCCAACACTGAAATATTTATCCTCTAAAGTAAATTCTTTGGACAAAGAAAACCTCACCAATCATATCAACATTCATTTGGATAAAGGCAATCTCTATCTGAGGTTTGATAAGCAATTAGCATACAATAATATGTTAAAGTTTTCTACAAAAGATCCTATTCATTTTAAAATTCACTTCAAAAATAAAACTTCAAAAGAATTAATTGCTTTATGTGAAGAATTAGGGTTACTATCATGAAGCGATTATTTGCCGATTTGCATTTAAGTCCACCCTTACGTGACTTAAATTATGCTTATCTATTAGTGAAGAAAGCGAAGACATTAGGATATCAGCTGGTGAGTTTTTCAATTAATTTGTATTCAGACAAAAATACACTTAATTTACTTAAGAACTTCTGTACGGAAATTCAGATAGATTTTGTCTCGAGAATAGATCTGACCCCTAAGAATCGAAATGAACTCAAGTCTCAACTAAGAAAAGTAAGGCACAAATATGAAGTAATTTGTGTAAAATGTGAAACCAAAGAAGTGGCTAGACAAGCAGCCCAGGATAGACGTGTAGATCTATTAAATTTTCCCTCTTTATATTTTAAAAAACGATTCTTTGATCGAGCCGAGGCAGTTTTAGCTAGTAATAGTTTAACTGCACTGGAAATTGATGTTAAACCATTACTTATTCTAGAAGGGTCTTCACGCACAAGACTTCTTTCTTTCTTACGTCGAGAGACTGCTATAGCAAAAGATTTTCATATACCCCTAATACTTTCAAGCGGTATTACAAAAACTACATTGCAAAGAAAACCCCGAGAAATAGCATCTTTAATGGACCTTTTTGATTTTGATGTGACTTCAGCTTTAGACACTGTTTCTAGAAACCCATACTCAATCGTTATACGAAACAGAGAAAAACTCAGTTCAAAATTTGTGGCACCAGGAATCCGAATAATAAAAGAGGGAAAACTTTGAAAAGAGTAAAACGCAGATATTTGGCACTACAAATTGAATCAACTTCTGCTTTACATCCCAGAGAGTTAATAGATGCTATTTGGCTTGCTGTTTCCAAACTATATGGTGAATATGGTGCAAGTAAAACTAACCTATCTTTAATTGATTATAACTCTGAAACAAATCGAGCAATAGTTCGAACTACCCTCATATCTTTAAACCAAGTAAGAGCATCATTGACAACCATTACTTCAATAGCTGAGCAACAAGTATCTTTGCATGTTTTGGGAATTTCTGGTACAATTAAAGCACTAAATAACAATATTCTAAAAAAAACACTCTGAAAATATTCACTCAATTTTGTTTTTTTAATATACTCAAAAGATAATGAGTTTCGTTTTTTATATTTTTAACTACCTACTTAACACAAACTTAAAAGAAATCAAAAACTACATTATAGATAGATATCACCAAAAAACAAATATCCTATTAAAAATGTGGGTTGATAAATGTCATATTCTGTTAGGAAAAAACTTTTTCGTTTAATCCCAAAAATAGCTTTTGTTTTTGAACCCTTAGCTCCAAGAGCTATCTCGTATTTCCTATCACGAGAAGTGACTAAACTGAAAAAATTAGGATTAATTTATGCATTCCAAACGAAAACAAAACGTTTAGGTAAATTCCACTATTTAATAGAAATAGATTTAGATTTAACATCACCTCAAACGCAATATTTTATGAAAAAAATATTTCCTTCCAAAATTTCAGATTTTAAAACGAGATTCCAATCATTGAAATCTAAACTTTAGACTTTTAACATCTTTTGGCTAATAACAAAGCGTTAATTTATTAAATCCATTTATTACCACGAGCATTTCATTAAAAAAAAAGTTTTTATAAAAAAGAAAATATATTTGAGAACATTCCATCTTTTTTGTTGATGTCTTAAATTATGTTGTATTGTCCTAAATGTGGAAATAAAATTCCAAAAGGAGCCCAATATTGTTCAACTTGTGGAGTTCCCCTTGATAGGGTAAAAACCGAAAATAAATCAAAACTAAAGTATGAACCCTCTAATTCAGGTTCTTTAATGTTTAGAAAAGCCTTTTGGGACGAGCGATTCTTTGCTTGGTTAGTAGACATGTTGATTGTTGGAATAAGTTTAGGTATTATAGGTATATTTAGTTGGCTAACTGGCCAATCTTTTAATTGGTGGACCATTTGGTCTGGTTGGGCTCCTTTATTGAATATAAATATTGGAGGAATAACCTATTTTCTATATTGGCTAATTATGGATGGTCTTTTTGGACAATCTTTCGGAAAAATGGTTATCGGTTTAAAGGTGACCAGTATAGATGGAGGGTCAATAGGATTAAGAAGTGCAGCTTTGGAAAGTTTGGGAAAAGCCTTTTTGCTCCCTCTGGATTGTCTTCTTGGTTGGATATTATATCCTTTGAGAAGGCAAAGAATCTTTAATCATTTATCTGAGACGATTGTGGTTAGATCAAAATCTTGATTTTTAAAAATCCTTATAAGGAAAGAAATTTTACTTTTTTCTCTCTAATTGAGAAGGCAATATAGTGAAATTCCAACTAAATACTTCTTTTAAGACTTCGCCAGGCCAAAAAGCAGCTATAGAACTAATTTTGAATAATTTTCCAAAAAAGAAAAAACAGACTCTTCTTGGAATAACTGGAAGTGGAAAAACCTTTGTTATGGCTAAGATAATTAACAAATTTCAAAAACCCACCTTAATTCTAGCACATAATAAAACTTTAGCCGCTCAACTTTATTCGGAATTAAAAAATTTTTTCCCAAATAATCGAGTTGAATACTTTATTTCTTTTTACGATTATTATCAACCAGAATCATATATTGCAACAACTGATACATACATCGAAAAAGATTCTAGCATAAATAAACAAATAGAACAAATGCGCATGCATGCAGTTTCTGGACTATTAAGCAGAAATGACACTATCGTAGTAGCTAGTATAAGTTGCATTTACAACATTGGAAATCCCATCGATTTTAAGTCAATGGCAATTGATTTATCCATTGGAAAACAGGTAACCCGTCTAGAACTAATACACCGTTTAGTGGATATGCAATATGAACGAAATAACATGGATCTTGAACCTGGCAAATTTCGAGTCAGAGGGAATGTAATAGATGTCGTACCAGCCTATGAGAAAAATATTCTACGTATCCAACTAGAGTCAAATCAAATAAAAAAAATTAAAGAAATTAATCCTATGACTGGAGATTTGAAAACCACAATTGATCAAATTATTCTTTACCCTGCAAGACAATACGTAATTCCAGAGGAGAAACACAAAGAAGCCATAAAACAAATTCGCCAAGAACTAGCAAACCGTCTACCTGAACTTCCTCTTCTTGAATCGCAACGCCTCAAACAAAGAACAAATTATGATATAGAAATGATAAAAGAAATGGGTTATTGTAAAGGTATTGAAAATTACAGCAGACATTTTGATGGTAGAAAACCAGGTGAGCCTCCATATGTTTTGATTGACTATTTTCCCAAAGACTATCTATTAATAATCGATGAAAGTCATCGAACTATACCACAGTCCCGAGCAATGTATAAAGGAGATTATTCGAGAAAGAAAAGTCTAGTTGACTTTGGATTTAGGTTACCAAGTGCTTTTGACAATAGGCCACTTAAATTCAATGAATTTGAAAAAAAAATGGGTACTACCCTTTTTGTTTCAGCGACACCAGGAGACTATGAATTTTTAAAAAGTGGAAAACCGGTTGAATTAATTACTAGACCTACTGGTCTTCTAGATCCAGAAGTAGAGATCCATCCTATTCAGGAACAGATGAAACACCTGATGAGCGAAGCTAGAACCACCATAAAAAATGGTTATAGAATTTTGGTTACTACTCTAACTAAAAGGATGGCTGAAGATCTAACAGACTATTTAGTGAAAGAAGGATTTCGAGTTAGATATATGCATTCTGAAATAGACACCTTAGATAGAATTGAGCTTATAAGACAATTAAGAATTGGAGAATTCGATATACTTGTTGGAATAAATTTATTACGTGAAGGTTTGGATTTACCCGAAGTAGCTACTATTTTTATTCTTGACGCTGACAAAGAAGGATTTCTAAGAGATGAAAGAAGTCTCATACAAACTATTGGTCGAGCTGCAAGAAATGCAAATGGTAGAGTTATACTTTATGCAGATGTAAAAACCAAATCCATTCGAAAAGCAATTGAAAAAACTAAATTCAGACGCCAGTATCAAATTCGATATAATAAGTTGCACCATCTAACTCCTCAGACTATTGTAAAAAAAATTTCGCAGACTGAAGTAAAAATAAAAGGGACAAAACATCTAGCAAAAACCGATATTCAATATCAAATCATTGAACTAGATACCAAAATGAGAGCAGCTGCAGAAAAATTGAATTTTGAAGAAGCAATTCAACTGCGAGACAAAATTGAAGAGTACAAAAAAGCATTTTACAGCAAAACAAAACATGGTACACTTCAAGGAAAAAATACAAATACAAATCAAAAAAGTTGAAATGTATCGTTTTATTGATCAATTTCAAAAGAATAAAGAATAATCAGGTACAAATCATGTTTGATTCGATTTCTGTTAAAGGTGCAAGAGAACATAATCTCAAAAATGTTAATGTGGTTCTACCCAGATACAAATTTATCGTCATTACTGGTTTATCAGGATCTGGTAAATCTACTCTTGCATTTGATACAATCTACGCTGAGGGACAGAGAAGATATGTTGAGAGTTTATCTGCATATGCACGCCAATTTCTAGGATTAATGGATAAACCAGATGTGGATTCAATTGAAGGCCTTTCGCCAGCGATATCAATAGAGCAAAAAAGTACAAGCAAAAATCCACGTTCAACAGTAGGAACAGTTACAGAAATATATGACTACCTGCGATTGCTTTTCGCTAGAATAGGTACACATTATTGTCCAAAATGTGGGAGCTTAATTCGACCACAGAGCCCAGAAAATATTTCAAATTTATTAATGTCTGAGAATAATCATTTGCTCACTATTCTAT
>JAENXI010000006.1 GCA_016649625.1 Candidatus Bathyarchaeota archaeon | reverse complement strand
TCATAACCATCGGTCGAACAGGTGTAGCACGGACGACTATACCTTCAACCAAAACTAGTTTGCCAAGTTGTCTTGAACCAAGCTTTCTTAGTTGTTCTCGTCCTAAAAGCTGAATTATTCGTACTGTAATCTTGTCTAATTTCTGAGAATATTCTAAATCTTCAATCTCAAGCTGGGTATAAGCAGCATTACCTGCATATTGTAGAAAATCGTCAGGTTTATCCATCAAACTTTCAGCAAGAAGTTGATCAAAAGCAAACAAATCCTCAAAAAAAACAGTTATTGATTCTTGACCAGCTATTGCCATTTGTGATATTTTATCACGATATATCTCTTTCTTGAAAAATTCAAGGAACTTTTCTTGAGGATCAACTGTTTCTAACTTATGCACCATTCTATCAGTTAACTCCTTCAAGATTCAGAATTTGTTCCTTCCAATTATTGATGATACGACCAAGTTCTTGGTAAAAAAACCGTTCTTCATTAGTAAATTTTTTAAGAATAAAATCAGTTTGATTTGGCCCTGAAGATAAACTGATTATTTTTTTCAGTCGGGAATTCACTATATCCCAGGCTAGATGTTTTGATTTTTCATATTCTCTAACTTTTTCTGGATGAAGAGCTAATTCATCTTTTGATTTAGATAGATACCGACGAAGTTTTGGATAGAATTCTTCTGGGAGTTTTGATATTTGTCCGGCTATTTGAACTCGTTCTTTCCATAGTATTTTATAGAGTTTAGTCGAATCCAACTCTTCGTTACTAAAATGTACAATATTCGAGTTTACTAGCTCTTGTGCAATCCAATAATGAACTTCATACTCATTGCCTTCTTTAAAGGGACCAATAGAAAGCCCAGCAAGTTTAATTTTTGGATAATCTGAGTCTGCAATAACTGTTACCAAAATATTTTCATAGCAAAAATCCAATTTTTTGATCCTTTTTGTCATATAGCAGCCTCCCTTCCACCCTCTTAACATAACCCAAATAGTGTAAACAGGATATAAGAAGCGTAGTTTAAAGATTTAGATATAAAACTCGAGATATTTTGGGAGATTGAAAGCACAATCAAATGTTGTTCTAATTCCCTTTTTTAAGGCCAAAGACCGCGAGTATTAATTGCATTAGCAACTCTTCCTACACCTAACATCAACGCAGAGGTTCTCATATCACTTTTCTCTTTTTTTGATAGCCTTTCCACTTCATGAAAAGTCTCTACTATTCTAGTTTCTAACTTACTATTAACTTCCTCAAGGCGCCAATGTGTTCTTGTAAGATTTTGCACCCATTCAAAATAACTTACAGTTACTCCTCCTGAATTAGCTAAAATATCAGGAATCAGATAAACTCCTTTTTCAAAAAGAATTTTATCAGCTTTAGGAGCCGTTGGACCGTTTGCACCTTCAGAAACTATCTTGGCTTTAATTGTATCAGCATTCTTTTCAGTAATCTGATTTTCCATAGCTGCAGGAATAAGAATATCACAATTTGAAGCTAACAAATCTTCATTGGTTATGTTAGTACAATTATCAAAGTTCTGCACAGAACCTGTTTGCACTTTATGTAAATATAATCGTTCAGGGTTTATTCCATTTGGACATAATATTCCTCCTGAAGAATCACTGATAGCCACAATTTTGCAGCCAATTTGATGCATAACAGTAGCAGCGTTATATCCAACGTTTCCAAATCCCTGAATTGCGATTGTAGCATTCTTGAGTTTTAATTTTAGTATTTTAGCCGCTTCTCTAGTGCAAAGAGCCACACTATTTGCAGTTGCACATTTTCTTCCTTCAGAGCCACCAATTTCTATTGGTTTACCAGTGACACTTTCGGGGACACTATACCCTTTTAGTTGACTGTAAGTATCCATTATCCAAGCCATAGTTTGTTCGTTAGTATACAAATCAGGTGCAGGAATATCTCTGTGGGGTCCTAAATAGTCGACTATTAGACTAGTATATCTTCTAGTTAATCGCTCTAATTCAGTTGTTGACATTTTTTTGGGATCACAGCATATCCCACCTTTTGCACCACCATAAGGAAGATTAACAATTGCACATTTCCATGTCATCCACATTGCTAATGCAGTTACTTCATCCAAGGATACATTTGGATGGAATCTAATACCACCTTTAAAGGGACCTTTTACATCCCAATGTTGGACTCGAATTCCTTGAAAAACACCAATAGTTTTATCGTCATTTTTTATTGTAACTGATACTAAAATTGACCTTTTAGGTTCTTTTAGTATTTCGTATATACTTTTATCTAAACCCAGTTTTTCAGAGGCTAATTTTAATTGATCTAAGGCGTTAGTTAAAACTTTATGACCTGCCATAAAATAACCTTTAATATGCTAAGGGATAAACTTATGTTATTAAAAATTGCTGCTCTTGTTCAAAAGATGTTTTCAGATTTTATTTAAATAAAAGAAAATAGTAAACAGCACTTTTTAAAATGAATGGTTACCAATATATTCATATTAATTTAATTTCGGTAAGCGTTAATGCAAAAAAGAATTAAAGAAATAAAAAAGTTTAAAAAAAGTCTAATAAAAATAGTGCCTTTGATTAGTTTTGTTATTACATGTCTATGGTTGTATCTACTTTATCCCCCGTCATTTGAATTAATGTGGAAAGGGAGAACGTTTCAACTATTCTTTGTTTGGCTAATAATTATAGAATTGATTCTTAATTGGGAATCTATTCAAATTAAAAAAATAACATTTTTTTCGATTAAATCTTTGGGGTACATCACTTCATTGACCCTTCCAATTGTTTACGTGGTAGTTTCGAATTATCTTGGATTAAATGAAATAATCACTAATCTGTCCCAACAAATGGATATTCAATGGTGGAATTCAATGGCACTTTCAGTGGAGTATCTTGTATTCACATTACTCTTTTGTTTGATATTATTTTTTTCTTTTGGAAAAAATGGATTAAAAGAATTTTCAGTTCCTCTCTTTTTTCTAGGTGTTGTTGGCGCATTATATACGATTGACAACATTTTTCCATATGGAGAATTTACGCCATTTCAATTGATGGTACCTACAACTGCAATGCTAGCTGCAATTATTTTGGGTTTTATGGGTTATGATACGACGTTAATTACAATAGGGAATATGTCACGTTTAACAGCTACAGATCCAAGTATAGCATTGAGGAGTGCAACATTTGATATAGCTTGGCCTTGTGCAGGAATTGAAAGTTTACTTATTTATAGCGTAATTATTTTGCTTTTCCTTAAAAGAACTCAAATTTCTCGAAAAGGGAAAATAACTTATTTTATGATTGGATCTTTGATAACTTATTTTATCAATGTTTTACGAATTGTAACAATATTTTTAATAGGAATGGACCAAGGGGATTTTCAAGTTTTTCACTTCTATTATGGCCCGCTCTATTCCATTTCATGGATCA
Organism: Candidatus Bathyarchaeota archaeon; assembly: GCA_016649625.1. Lineage (GTDB taxonomy): Archaea > Thermoproteota > Bathyarchaeia > Bathyarchaeales > Bathycorpusculaceae > AD8-1. The sequence goes on along the minus strand of JAENXI010000006.1, from coordinate 12,048 downwards.
TTATTTATCCGCTAATAATCCTTGCTACTCAGAAATTTTGGAAAAAACTGAAAGCCAATACTATTAGTTAAGAGTTTTAATTAAATAATTAGTGTAACTATTTTTCCTAATCCCTGTTTTTCTAACAGTTCAGCATTTTCTAAGGGTAAAGAGGCTATATCTTCCAATAGAAAAGGGCCATAAGATTTCATATCTGACCCCATCAGAGCAGGAATATCTTTTAAAACTCTTAGAATTACCCGGTTTTGTGGTTTTGAATTATTTATTTTTAAGATAGACCCACCTAACAGATTCTTTTTAAAAAGTTGGTATTCTTTAACGAAGGATAAGAAGGATGAATAAATCTTCCTTTCCTCAAAGGATAACGCATCTGAAGGTATTTTCTTTTTAGTATTAATACTCTTGACAAGTTTGTTATATCGAGTGGATATTAACTCTTGAACCATACAATTTACATGCGTTAGTTCATGTGCGAGAAGAACCGAGTTTACTGTTTTTTTGTTATCTTGAGTGTTTTTATCTCTGAGAAAGGTTATGTAGTCAGATAACCTGGAGTAAAAATCTGACGGCAAGTTTCCGATTTCTTCATTATCAATTTCAAATTGCCAAGCATTATAAAGTTCGTTATACATCCTTCTGTTTCACCAATTCTGCTCTTTCTTTACAAATAAGAAGAACTGCAGCAGCAGTTGAAAGATCAACTACTTGATTTTTATATGGACCAAACATGTTCTCACCTATTCTAAACAAGGGAGCATCAGAGACACACACTTTAACAATACCACCATTAAAAGCTACTGCTTCTGTAAATGGATCAAAAGAGTCAATATGTTTAACTGGAAATTCAACTTTTTTAAAGCCTGTTTTGCCGTGCAAAGTATTGTTCATTCTAATCAGACGATGTATATCAGTAGTTACAACTGTATCAATTTGTGAGGATTCAATAGTTTTTATATATTGAAAGAGTTTTTCCCAAGTCTTAGTGCCTAGCCCTTTAATGCTATCCCATCTTCCTTGCATAATACATTGATTTAAAATTTTTTCTTTATTGTTAAGTATTGCGTCATAATTCCTTTTAATTCCAACTTTTTTCAAGTCTTCTTTTTTTGCGGAAGAAAGAAATTTTTGTAGTCCTAAGTTTAGTCGTTTCTGCCAACCAAAAGTACCCAGATTTGAGGCATAATAACTATTTGTCTTTTTATTATTCAAAAGGGTAACGCCAAGTCCGGTAACAAAGTCAGTGATTTCTTTACGAGCGAGAGTATCCAGTGTTTCTATAGCACTATGTTCTACATGAACATGGTATCCACGATGTCCTGAAAAGAAAGTATGTAAATCATTATGAGAGAAACCAAAATCCACTTCTAGGAGAGAAATTAGTTTTTTTGTTTCCTCCTTGGCAGAGTCTAAACAAGATTCACAAGGCCAAGTTTTATTGTTGAATTTTTTGCTTCTGCAAAGGGGACATTCTTCTGGTGTAACACCTTTTCCTTCAAAGCCACAGATAACGCAAATCCATTTGTCATGTATTTTATCGCATGAATTGGATATGTGGTCGGCGTCTATATCAAAAACTAGATCAGAGCCAAGCCACTCTTTTTCAGCCATTTCAGCTTCTGGGTATTCATAATATGCACATGAACGGTATACGTCTGAGGGTACATTCTTTTTTAAAAAAAAAGTTAGCTCTTCAATCGTTTGAAATCTTTTATGTCTAATCATTATTCTGTTTTTTAGTAGAAAAAAACCAATCTCTCTTTGAACAAATCTAGTTATAGATGGAGAAAAAAAAGAGTCACTATCATAGAAATCATGGAAAGTTTTATAGATGAAATCTTGGGAAGAAACACTTACCATCTTCTATACCAGCTAATCTATCCAGTTAATGATGTTAAGTTCTAAAATTTAACCGTTAACTTCTCAATCATGAACAAAATATAAGTTCGTAAAGTAATCTGTTTATAAACCCAGAACTTGACTCCAACTATTTATAACATTTAATAAATTAAAAGAGATTGCTCCAAATGATAGCATTCCCATTATGAAAAGAAGCCAAAATAAAGTTAGTTCTACATATCTCTTTTTTTGTGGAATTATTGAATATAAAAATAAAAAGGGTAAATACCAAATTTGAAAGTATTGTAGGAAAAAACTTGGAACTAAGATAAAGAGTGACAAAAGTGAAATAATTGGATTCTTGTCAAGCATATAAATCGAGAAAACTACCGTTATGGTTAAAGTTAATAATACAGCTAAAGATTGAAAGAGCCAAGGTATCTGTGAGTGAATACTAAATGCAGTTATCCCATTCGTAACTGATAGGTTATTTGATTCGATCAAGAAGGGTAGACTTAAAAGAGCAGTATAAATAGAAGTCGCTATTAAAAAAATGGCTACAATTACCTTTTTGTTCTTGTATATCACCGATATTGAATGTTTGTTATAGAGTTTTATTAGCGCAATGACAATAAGAGGAAATAAAAAGAGCAAAGGTTGATATTTAAGAATTGAAGAAATCGCGATGAAAAAGAGGAAATAGTCGTATCTTTTAGCTATGAACAAGTTCAGGGAAATCAAAGAAAAAAAGAAGGGAATAGCATCAAACATTCCATTTGCTGAGTAAACGATTAGCGGAATATAAATAGCGTAAATTCCTATTAACTTCAGTAGTAAAAAAGAATTTTTTTTCCAGAATTGCTTTAAGAAAAAATATAGACCAGTGTGGGAGAAAATGAGGAAAACGAAGATTTCCATTTTATAAACTAAGATTTGATCTACTGCATTTTGTAACAAAAAAGCAAATGGGAGAAACAATAAAAAACTACCAACAGGATAGAGATGAGGCATCTGAGGCCAAGTTACAAACTTGTAATATGAGTTATCGATGTTAGCTAAGTCCTCCAAAGGAGTATTAAAAATTGATAAACCGAATTTTGTAAAAAGACTGGAAGAATATGGATGGCGCGCATGGTCAGTATACCAATTTTCAAACGTTGCATGAGAATTGCTATTAATCGTAATTAGCGAAAACCAAAAAACCAATGATAATAAAATTAAAAATATTACAACCCATTTGTTTCTGCGAGTAAATGGTGGATCATTTTTTCCAGTTGTTTTATTATCGGAGAAAGAACAAAAATACGAATTTAGGATTATCAAAAAAAGAGAAGTTATGCTTGATAAAAACAAGCCCTTTGCAATATTATTAAGAGACTCAAATGGAAAAGAAATATTATTTTTTTGAACTGAAACCTCGAATTGAATTTCAATAAATTCATCAGATTGAGAGAAAAATAGGGCTTCGTAATAATTTGCGCTTGCATCAAAGGAATATTCAATATCATTAGTTGAATTGTCAGAATACTCTAAACCGTTATATGTTAATATTGAAAAATAAAGAGAGAGTTTAGGAGATTTAATAGCAGAAATATAAACAGTTTCCTCTCCACTAAATGAGCCAAGACCATATCTGAAAGTTTCTGATGAGGTTAAGTTAAAAGAACTTGTTATAACAACATTTGTCTCAAGTTCAGGAGATATTAATGGAAATATGCTTGCCAGCGCCATGAAAATACTTAAGAAAACTAAGAAAATAAAAAAGATAATTAGTTTTGAAATTCTAAGATTATTCATCAAATTTATTGTCTAAATTACTCCATTTGAAGCTTTTGTATTAAAATAAACTCAAAATTTTTCTTAATTTAATCTCTAATTTAACAACTATTATAGGAAAACATTCTGCATATCAATTTCTCCTTTGTGGGATGGAAAATATGCTTACCCTCTTTTTTACTGCAAAGAGGGAAGTAATACTCAAGATTTGACTTAATTAATCAGTTTCAATTCTAGGAGCAAGAAAGAATGTCAATTTTCCATCTTTAATCTGCTGAAAATCAATTCTAATTGGCATATCTGTTGAGAATTCAAGGGTAGCAATATCAGAAGTTGCAGAAGCAGCTTTAATGATTTCAGATAGATAGCTAAGACTAAAAGTAGATTTTGATGTCTCTTTTGCTTCTAAATCTAGAAGTAGCTCACTTCCTTTTTTAAGAGTTATAGTTGCCCCCATTAGATCCCCGGAAGCAATTAATTGCAATTTTTCTGTATCAGCTTCAATTCTAACGTGATCACTTACTAGTTGTGCATCTTCGATAGCTTGACTCAATCCTTGTGTAGTGGTTTTTGCCTTTATATTAAAATCAATCTTTGGGGTGGGCACTTCTTCTTCAACAGCGTCTAAGGTGGGCATAGTAAAACTACGACTATATTTTCCTGTTACATTAATCTGTAAACGACCAGTTTTTTCGTCCAAAGATAATTCCACATGCTCGCTTTTTCCAACTCTTCTAAGTAATTTTAAAAGTTCGCTTATATTGATACAAATTTTCGAAGGGGAAATACACTCGTATTCCTCAAAAATTGTTTTAGGCCATTCAAAATCAATCATCGCAACTCTAGAGGGATCCATAGCGCGTAATTTCAATCCGTCTGGTTCGATTTTGAATGTAGCTTCATCTACAAGAATCGAGATGGCAGTGACCATATCTCTTAAGAGTTTAGCTTCAGATACTTTGAGTTTAAACATTGGATTCATACCTTTTAATGCCTAATCAATGATTTAATTAAGTATACACACTTAAGCATAATGCTCGCAAATAAAAATATTCTTAAATATTTTTCAATTTATGATTGTTACTTTATCTTTTTGTTTGAAAGGTGTTGTTCAATCACTGAAAAGTTAATAATTTTTGGATGGCTTAAAAACTGGTTAAAAGATTCATAATTAAGTATATTGGTAGTTTAACAGAAATTTTGGTTGATGTTACATGTTAAATATTCTAATTAGAAAATAGAGAAAAAGTTTGCGATATTTTTTTATTTTCAACAGCTATATGTCCAATAAAAAGAAAAATATTGATTTTTTTTATATTTAGAGTTATGATTTTAAGGATTTTTCTAGACTGACGCTAAACTCTTTATTTAGTTTCAAAGCATTTTTTGTAGCTTTAATAAGCGCTAATTCAGGTTTAAAGATTCCTTTCATTCTAACAAAAAGTATGGCATTTGACGCTAAAGGATGAGGTACATCATATCCTGCCAAATCGACATTTGGATCCTCCAAAAGTTTCTTTTGTAAAAGATTACAGAGACTATGACCAGCACCTTCAATTTCTATTTTAATTTCACTCTTTGATTTTGATAAGATTTTAATCTTCAATTTCAACCAATTCCTTTTAACAAAATTAAACAGGCTCTTTCCCGTAATCCAAAGCAGATTTTCGTCTTTCTATATTTCCACAATTAGGACATTTCATGTCATATCGGTCAGATTCTAACAAATGTGAACAACGTGAACAAAAAGCGTACAAAACACCTAAACCACTATCTTTTGTTGATAAATGATAAGTCTTATTTTTATTACTAATCACTTTTGCACGTATAATATCACCGGGTTTGCACACATCTGTCATTGAGTCTACATATCTTTCTTGTACATCTGAAATATGAAAAACACCATTGAAAGTTCCCGAAACAGGTCTTGAACCAATCTTAAAAATCTTCACGAGAACATTATCAGATTGAGCATTACCTACCTGTCCTGTTACAGTAGAGGAAACAGAGGGAGTAACTTCTTTTCTGACTAATGGATAAACAGAAACCTTCTTGCTAACTAAATCCACCAAAGCAGTTCCAATAACTTGAGAATATATTATACCATCTTTAACATAAGTACCAGAATCAGGAATGAACTCTTCTATAACACCTAAACGTTCTCCAGGCAAAACTAATTTGCCACTTTTATGTTCTTGTGATTTTAAACTCATGCATGTTCCCTTTTTTAACAGATTACTTTATACAGAGAGGTATGATTAACGAGTATATCCTAAATTTATTAGCTTATCAATAAACCTTTTGATTAACCTCTTATTAATCATTAGAAGAAATGAGGTTATAGAACATCCGATTTCTTACATTTTTCAATCCAATATAAATCAATAATAAATGAGTGCTTCTTTTTTTTATGAAAACTAAACATTTTAGGAATTGTTATCATCATGGAATAAACAGCGATTATATTTCCATTGTGTTTTTCTACATATTTTTGAAGAAAAGGAGAAGGACTAACTCTAATTAGTTTACTTGAGGAGTTCCCTAAAAGTTTCATCAGCTTTTTATCCATTGAAGGATGACTATGAATAGAATAAACAATATTCCCTAGTTCTAAAGCTTTTTTTAAGAATTTTCGATCAGCATTTCGCTTTTGAATTCCGAAAGGGGGATTTTGTAAAATAGTATTGAAATGACCTTTTATAACAGAAATATCCCCAATGATCCAGTTTATATTTTTGTTCATTTTTAATCGCTTGGCAGTTTCGTGAGCAGTTTTTACAGCAGTTTTATCGATGTCAATGCCAACAACTTGATTAGCACCTAAAAAAGAGGCTCCCAAAGTTAATCGTCCTGTGCCACAGCCCAAATCTACAATAGTTTTTCCAACAATGTCAGAATTAGAGTAGGAAGCTAGAAACAATAGTGTTGCAGCAATTGGTTCTGTTGTGGTATATTGTTCGAGACTGGCTTGAGGAAAAGGATGGGGTATAACATTGGATAGAAACCGTTCCAAATCTATTTTTCGAATAATCCGATCTTGATCATTTCTTGCCATGGACATTCACCAGAAAGTACTTTAAATTCGTTAATAGATAAAACTGGTTGCAAGAATTTCAATGGGGCATCAAAAGAAATTCTAGGACAAGCAGTATTAACATAAGCATCAATTGTTGGAAATTCCATTAAAGCTTCTGGTACTATTTCTCTAAGGAGAATAATTACAGCGTTTTTCCCCATGTTTTCGATTATTTTTTTAATTTTCATCGCATTTTTAAAATTTTCTTGCCCAGGTTTCAAACTAACCAATATTCCAAAATTCTTAGCTTTTTTTGCTTTTTGTATTAAAGCCCAGTGTTGATGGAGCAATTTATTTACTTGAGTATTTAACAAATAGGTTTTTTGATCAAAAGGATTTGCAAGAATAGTTGGTTTAATTGTACTTAGAGCTACACCTAATGCGTGAAATCTACCCCCTCCAACAAAAAGAAACACTTCAACCTTATCCTCAATAGATTTAACGTTACTATAATTACAACCAGTAACTTGTCCATTGTAGTGTATTTGATCTGAATTACCTATAAAAACTGTTTTCCCAGCTTTAACAAGAAGAGCTTGAACAGTTTTTAGAGTCTGAATATGTTGAACTGTGGTAACTAATCCAATTTTTGTATACTCTTTTAAAAGTAAAAGAGACTTTTCTATAGTTTTAGTTATTTTAGCAGTTGATCGAACATCGACATAGATTGTTGAAACTTTTTCGTTTTTCACCATCTTTGAGTGCCCAAAATGAATTACAAGATCTATATTGAAACGATTCACTTCAGTTTCAAATAAATCACAAGCTCCATAACAAGGATCACCAGATATTATCGAAAGAACACCTGTTTTCTCAATATTTTTAGCCAAATTAGGAGCTTCCGATTTTAGACCTTCAGGTAGTTGAAGTAAAACACGATTAGCTCCTCGCGCAATGATTTCTGCGATTAGTCTTTCTTCTTCAAAATCAAAGGCTTTCATAATATTCACTGCGTTAATAGGATCAAATATACCTATAAAAAAGGTTAGAAGATAAAGCAGAGTAATTATAAATCAAAATCATTATCAAATTTTGATTTTTTTCCAGCATAACAATTTAGTATTTTTGATTGTTCAGCTAAACGTTCTAGAATAATTTTTTGTTCTAGGCTTGCTACAAGTTTTATTGTGGAAACCACAGCATCGTTATTCACTGATATACTATCAATACCTGAACGAACAAGAAATTCTGCGAAGTCAGGTAGGTTTGAGGGTCCTTCACCACAAATTGAAACTGTACAACCGTTTTTATGTGCTACGCGAATGAGATGAGATATAATTCTTTTAACTGCAGGGTTTCTTTCATCAAAATAGCCCATTTGGCCCAGACGCTCAGAGTCTCGATCAATCATTAATATTCCTTGAGTCAGATCATTTGATCCGATTGAAAATCCATCAACAAGTTTTGAAAACTCGTCAGCCATAATTGCAATGGAGGGCGTTTCAGCCATGAACCATATTTTGAAATCCAAAGATCTCTCTAATTCTTCCTCTTTCATTATTTCAAGTACAGCTTTTGCTTCCCAGAGCGTTCGCACCATTGGAAGCATAACCCAGACATTTTTTAAACGCCATTCTGATCTACATTTCTTAATTGCTTTACATTCAAGTCTAAAAGCTTCTTTATACCACTTACTTATGTATCGACTGCAACCTCTCCAACCTAGCATTGGATTCTCTTCAACAATCTCGTATTTGCTACCACCTTTTAATTCTCTATATTCATTTGTCTTGAAATCGCTTAATCTAACTACAACTGGACGAGGTTGAATTGCTCTCGCAACCTTGGCTATGGCTTCTGCCATTTTATCAATAAATTCTTGACTTCTTCCGTTTTCAACGAAACTTAGAGGATGTTCGCCTATTGTACTCGCTAAAATGAATTCGGTACGCATTAAGCCGATTCCTTGGAATGGCATATTTTTGAAATCGTCTATCTTTTCAGGTACACCCAAATTCAGGTATATTTTAGTAGCAGTAACAGGAACAGGATCTGAAAGTGTAATATTTGATTGAGTTGTCGTTGATTCTGTAGCTTGCTTCAAAATACCTTCATAAATAATCCCATTTCTAGAGTCAACGGTGTATGCTTTTCCTGTTTTTAATTCTTTTGTAGCGGTTTCTGTGCCTACAACACAGGGTATAGCAAGTTCACGACTAACAATAGCTGCATGTGAGGTGATTCCCCCCTTGTCAGTTACTATTGCACTTGCCATTTTCATAAATGGAACAAAATCCGGATTAGTCATATCAGTTACGAGAACATCTCCTTTTTTCATCAATTCAGATGCTTCATCAGGATTGAATACGACTTTTGCTACTCCTGCACCATAACCTCTTTTTCCTGCGGCTAGTCCTTTTATAATCACTTTTAAGTCTTCAATAGAATTTTTTTCTTCATCTTGTGATGTTTTTTCCATTCCTTTAGTACCCCATACGGTCTCTGGACGGGCTTGAACTATAAACATATTATTTGGAAAAGGCAAGTCTTTATCGATTGCCCATTCAATATCCATAGCTTTGTTATAATGATCTTCAATAATTTTAGCTAAAGTACCCAACTTGGAAATTTCTTCATCACTTACGCATGGCTCCTTTTGTTTTTTTTCAGGCACATCTAGATGAAGTGTTTTACCAGTTGAAGGATCACGTAAATATTGAATGGTTTTCCGTGCAAGTCGTCTCTCCTTTATTTTTAAAGTCTCTTTATCAAGTATAAAATGGTCAGGATTAACTGCACCTGAAACTACTGTTTCACCTAGACCATAGTTACCTTCAATAATTATCTCGTTTTTTACACCCGTAACAGGATTTATTGAGAACATAACTCCAGCTGCTCTGGAATTAACCATTTTTTGAACCCCAACGCTAATGAACACTTTATCGTGTTCAAAACCTTTTTCATTGCGATAAAAAATAGCTCGAGGTGTAAACAAACTGGACCAACAGTGCACAACTTTGTCAAGAAGTTCATCTGAACCCTGAACATCCAGATAAGTATCCTGTTGGCCAGCAAAAGACGCATCAGGAAGATCTTCTGCTGTTGCACTTGAACGAACTGCTACAAAGGAGTTTTTGGTTTTCAGTTCTTTATTGAGTTTTGTATATGCTGATTTGAATGCGATTACAAGTTCTTTAGGAACTTTTGTTTTTTCAATTAGTTTGCGGATTTCTTTGGAAGCAGAATCATATTGTTTTGGATCCTCAGGATCTTTAATGGTTTCTTGAATTATTTTATAGATAGTTGTGCTAATTTTTGTTTCTTTTATAAATTTTTCGTAGGCATAAGCTGTAATTGCAAACCCAGGAGGAACTGGCATACCAGCGTTTATCATTTCTCCTAGACTCGCATTTTTGCCTCCAACAAGAGGAACATCAGTATTTCGTACTTTATCAAACCACAAAATCAGTTCATGGTTGGATTTACTCAAATTTTTTCCTTCTCCGGCTCTACTTTTTCAGGAACTTTTGGAGGTTCAAGTTTTTTAACTACTATTTTGCAGGTAGTCGGAAATTTTGATTTGCCCCTTTTAAGAGCTACTTTGGCTGCTTCTAGACCATTCGCGTTAACTTTTACAGTTATTAATGTTTGACCAGGTTCTACTCGTGCAGCTGAACCAATGGGAGTTCCAAAGGATCTACGCATTCCTTGTTGAAGCCTATCAGCGTGAGCCCCAAAAATCATTTTGTTCTCTCTTAGGATTTGGTGTGGATAAGGACGAATTTTTACAAAGTATTCTTCTAGTAACTTATCATTAAGAATACGGTTAACAGCAATTCTAGCTGCTTCAAGAGCAGAATGACGAATTTGAACTCTTTTCAAGCCAATAAGGCTGATTTCATATTCAAAAGCAGCCTTGGTATCGCCCATAGTGAATTTCACTATTTTTGGAGGCGGAAAACCTTTTGCAAACTTTTTTCGTGTATAAGCTTGTCCCACTACAGGTCGATAATTTCTCGCATGCATGAAATATCCCTTTTTAGCATAACCTTATTGGAAATATTTAAACGATTTGCAGCCTTATTCATCGATTATTCGAACATTTTTCAACAGTTTATATTAAATAGGCAATCAGGTTGATTATTCAAACATCAAGGTGGGTATTTATCTAATAATGAGTCTATAAGTAGTATAATGTATAATTCAGTTTTTATTCCAGGAAAAAATTGGACTTTATCCTTAGCTGAACTAATAGCATTTTTAGAAATTAGAGAATACAAATTTAAAATATTATCATTCTCAAAAGAATATTTTATTGTTCGTTTTGAAAAAAAAATTGACCCTTCGATAATCGACGGATTAGGAGGAATAATAAAGATCGGCGAAATCAAAGCAACTTTTTCAACAGATATTCTGGATAAAGCTATTGTTCAAAAGGATAAACCTTCAAAAAAAGAAATAGAAAACATATTTGCAGATACCACCATAATTGATGATTTAATTAGTTCTACAAAAAAAATATTTTTTGGAGTGAGCGTATATAGTTCAGAAAAAAGATTCCGGAAAATAACAAAAGCATCACAAAGGTTTTTTGGAAGCATTATTAAGAGAAAATTATCTGAACAAGGACAAAAATCAAGATTTATGGGATTTTCAAAAGACAGAAAATTGCCTCAACTTAGTCATGTAGAAGTTCTAAAGAAGGCACTAATTAGTAACAACGCAGAATTAATTATTGGTATTGGAAAAAATAAAATATGGGTATCTACCACAAAAGCAGTCCATAATCCTTTTGAATTTCAAAAAAGAGATGTGTATAAGCCGATTCAGCGAAAAATCTTTGGAATTCCTCCGAGATTAGCAAAGACGCTAATAAATTTGTCATCATGTAACCAAGGAAACAGTTTACTTGATCCATTCTGTGGGGTCGGTACGATTCTACAAGAGGGTTTATTAACCAAATCAAAAGTTATTGGAGTTGACATAAATCCTTGGTGTATTAAATCCGCTGAAAGAAATTTGGAGTGGTTAAGCAAAGAGTATGAGCTTACAAAACCAGATTATAGAGTATTACAAGGGGATATTAAGGACCTTTCTAAAAAAATTGGGTATAATGAAATTGATTGTGTGGCAACTGAGCCAGACTTGGGTCCAGCATTACGTCAAATACCCACAACACCATATGCCAAAAAAATAATAATGAAACTAGATAATTTATACAGTATATTCTTAAATGAAACATATAAGGTGCTAAGGAAAGATGGCAGATGTGTATTTGTTACTCCGTATTTAAAAACTCGTTCAGGACAAATAGTCACTATGAATGTTGATGAAAAAGCAAAGAATATTGGATTTAGAAGAGTATTTCCTTTTCAAAGAGAGAATTTTGAAAAAATAAGCTCTACAAAAGAAGAAATACT
>JAENXI010000069.1 GCA_016649625.1 Candidatus Bathyarchaeota archaeon | reverse complement strand
GATTATGTTGTGTGTTTAGAAACTCTTTTGTCTTGGACATGAATATGTTCTATGAATATTATATGTATAATAGCATTTGTATACAAATGTTGTCTAAACTTAATATTTTATAACTAAATAGTGAATAAAAAATGAAGATTATTCCCGTTATCGATATTCTAAATAAAAAGGTAGTTCATGCAAAAGGAGGAAGACGAACTGACTATCAATTACTTAAAAGTACACTATTTAACTCCAGCAATCCGATAGATACAGTATTTACCCTTGAAAAATTGGGATTTAAAGAAATTTATTTGGCAGATTTGGATTCAATCGATAAAAATCAAACAAACTTTGAAGTTTTAGAGAAGATTCGAGATAATTCAAGAATTGAGTTGTTAGTCGATGCAGGTGTTAAAAATAAGGAATTAGCTACTTGTCTCTTTAATAAAAATGTTAGAAAAGTTATTGTTGGAACTGAAACTTTGACCTCTATAAGTTTTTTGAAAGAAGCTGTTAAGCTTTTTGGAAAGAATAGAATTATTGTAAGCCTTGATTTAAAAGGAGACAAAATGTTAAACAATTTTAATCTCAAAGAAATCCACAACCCATTTACTTTTTTGAAAACTATTGAGAGTTTTGGAGTTTCCCAAATTATAGTTTTAGATTTAATGAGGGTAGGTAGTGAAAATGGTGTGAATACTCAATTAATAGATAAAATTATGGAAAAATTTGAGTTTGATGTATTTGTAGGCGGTGGAATAAGAGGTATACCTGATTTGATTGAGCTAAAAAATCTTGGTGTTTCTGGAGTTTTATTAGGAACTGCATTATACTCAAATAAAATTAGTTTTACAGAATTAAGACAAAAGAACCTGATGACATACTAAAAAATATTGGTTTTTTAGATTTAATTTGTTTTTATTAAACAAACTAATCCTCCTAATTGAGTTAATCTTTTACCCGCAGGTAACTGATTTAAAATTACTCTTGTCTTAACTTTTTGATTTTTTGCAATTTGTAAAATTCTATTTAGTTGATTTTTATATTTACAATCTTTTAGGTATATGTCAGTTAATAGAATGTATTCTGGTTTAAAATCATTTTTTTGGTTATCAAAGAATAGTTTACGGATCTCTTCAAAAGAAAACAAGATTTGGTTTTGTGAATTAGAGGACGCAAGACTTCTATCTAATATTGATATTAGATTATCTGTTTCTCTAATAGCCGTTTCTGAAATAAGTTTTTGAAATTCATTATTTTTTATTAACGATCCTACTTTTTCCTTTGTACTAGTTGATCCTATTATTTGTGAGAAAGAAACCTTGCTGTTTCCATGGTTTAGCCAAGAATGGTGTAGTTTTATATGTGAAATTAAAACATCAGCATATTTTGTTTTTGAAGGAGTTGAAATAATTACACTTTTAATTCCCTCTTTAAGACTTGGTCTTATAGCATCTATTAATGTCTCAAAAAAGTTATAGTTAGCTTTTGAATCTTTTTTAAATCCTTCAAAAGGAAAAACTTTATCGAATTTAGCGATTTGACTAAATATTTTCCAAATAGTTATCTGGTTGTCTTCAATCCCTATCAGAAGGGCTACTGGATAACCTCTTTTTTGTCTTTTTTTTCTGGCCAAATTTTGCATCTCAATGTAACATTTGTTGTTAGTTGTGTACTCGAAGTTATGTTTCCTTTATTTGGTTTAAACAATTCCTTTTTTGAATTATATCAAAATTAGGAATAGTGATTATTATATATTGATATATTAGATACCTCTGGTGTAAAACAAATGTTTGAGATATTTCAAGATCAAGATAACGAATTTATAGAAAAACAAACCAAAAGCAAAAAAATTAAAAGACTAACCAAAAGTATACTACTTAAAAACAAAGAAAAACCTGATGGAAAGATCAAAAGAAACGAACAGACAGTATTTTCAATGCTAGAAACACTTATCAAGGAAGAAAAAGAGCTTTTAAATCAAAAAAATCAGCTACTTGACATGGAAGAAATACTCAAAAAAAGAATTATAGACGAAATTGAAACCAAAAAAACTAGAGTTACCTATCTTCAAGAGGAACTTCCTACAATAAAACAAAGATGTGAGCAATTAGCCAAAGTGCTTGAAATGCCTATTGTAAAATAATTAAATATTTTCTTTTTTCCTTTATATTATTTTTTTTAAAACTCTGTCGACACATTTAAGAAGGTTAAATCCATCGGTTTTTTTGATATGCTATCATGATTGAAGTTAATCGAAAAATTGATTTTGATGGTCAATTAACAAAAAATAAACGAGTTTTAGCCTTGTTTTATACTTCCTGGTGTCCATTTTGCAGAAGATTCATGAAAATTTTTAAAGATGATACTGAAAAAAAACCGTTTGATATGATTCTTTGCGTAAAATTAGATGATTATTCAAATCCTATTTGGGAAGAGTACTCTATCGAAAATGTACCGACAGTATTATTTTTTGATAATGGAAAAGTAGTAAAAAGATTAGATGGAAAAGCTGGTTTAGGATTAACCAAATCTCAATTTACTGATCTGCTAGATAACTGTTGAAGAATTGGTTTATCAGATTGGATAGTTACTGTTAACAAATTCAAATTCTGAACATAGCCACGATTATTGTTGCTGCTCCTTCAATTCCAGGTATGATCTCATGAATTTTTGAGACAACTCTTTTCAAATCTAGATGATCTTTTGCTCTTACTGGTACTATTAGATCATAAGGACCAAATACAATATCTGAAGAGATAACTTCTTCAATTTGTAATAATGCTTCTTGAGCATTTTCTAAATGTTGAGGTCTAATATTCATAAACATAAATGCGAAAGGCTCTTCAGCAAATGATACACCTTCCTTAACAACTATGAAAGTCATTGTTTTTGTTATTAAATCATCTTTACAGCAGATCGTTCTGATTGGTGTAAACCATTTTTTTGAGAATTCATCAATATCTTGAAGCTCATTAAATTGAATCAGTATGTCCGTTGGACCGAAAAGCAAGAAAATATCTCCTTTTGGAATTTTTAATTTTAATAATTCTTCTAAAACTTTATTATAAGAACCTACTTTACAAGTTAAACTCATATATGCTTTCAATGTCTGTCAAAAGAATATTCTTTGTATTGAATAAAAAACTTCTGTGTAATTGAATCAATATTATCTTTTTTTTGACTAAAATTTATTTTTTTTAATTTATATTTTAGAATTGTTTATTATTTATTGTTATCACGTTCCAACTAATGTGGTGGATACTTTGTTGTCAAAAAGAATATGCTTTGCTATTTCTGCAATAAAAATTAACAAAAAAATTGGTATTTGATCATTAAAGGGGGCTAAATTATATTTTGACTATTCTAAAGAAAAAAAATTCTAATATCAGCGAGAAAAAAAAACTTTTGGCAATTTTTAAAGAAATGTGGCAAAAAAGCAGCTCTCCTTTGCATAGAATTTATGCCTCTTGGGAAGATCTTGAAAGTCATGTAGAAGTGGAAGAAGATAAAACTGAAGAAAGTGAATTTACAATACAATTATGTCCATATTGTAAATCTAGTCAACAAATAAAAAGGTCCGCAAAAGGATTATTTCCTTACCAAAATTGTATTTCTTGTTCTAAATCATTTTCTATAAATAAAGACTATACCCTTAGGAAGCTTACTTCTGGAGAAAAAGAAAATATGCCATGCTCATGGATACAAATCATTGATGGATTAGAAAAAAAGAAATTATCTATTGTTTTCAAATTAGATTAAATCTTCATTGAAATAACTTATAACTTGGATAATCTATTTGCAATGTTAGTTAATACAGACTCTTAATCTGTTATCCTTTTTTTCTGAAGTTTTTTTGGTTTTTTTCGTCCATCAAGTAAATGTTGGAATGCCATTCTTGGATGATTCAAGATCATTCTTGGTCCTGCATATTTCATTACTTTTTTAGCATGTGCTCTTTTCTCTGGTTCATAACAGTGAATTGGACATTTTCCACATGTAGTTTTGCTTTCTTGGAAAGGACACTTGCTAAGACGATATTTTGCATATTCTAAAAGTTCTCTACAATCTGTACATAGCTCTTTTGAAGTGCTGTGATGGTTTTTGCAGTAAATGTGTACCATAGCATCCATTGTTTTTTTTTCTCTTTTTATTCTGGGGTGATCAGGTTCTATTTTTTTTTCATGTTTTTCTTGCATTAATTATTTCCCTACATTTTGAGGCATATTCGCAGTATTCTAGGCAAGAAGCGTTTTCGTCTGGTTTATTCCATTCAGCTCCACAACTATCACATGTTGTTGAATCTTCATCGCTCCAGATCTCTATGTCACTTTTACAAATATGGCATTTGACATAACTTGGTGTGGGTCTGAGGAAATCACGTAATCCTGGACATGTTTGTGGATTTTTTATATTTGTTTTTTCGCTCATTTTATTTCACCATTTACTCCAATCATTATGTTTTGTATTGGGATTTTTTTATTTGATGTTTCTAATGCTTTTTGAGCTATCCATTTAAGTCCTGAGCAACATGGCACTTCCATATGTGCAACTGTGATGCTTTTAATATTGTGTTGTTTGATAATTTCTCCGAGTTTTTCTGCATATTTTATTGCATCATCAAATTTAGGACATCCAATTAAGATTGTTTTTCCAGGAACAAGTTTTTTATGGAAATTTGGGTAGGTTGCTGGTACGCAATCGGCCACAAGAAGTATATCTGAGTCATTAAAGAAATCTGCTGTCGGTGATACTAAATTTAGCATAATGGGCCATTGTGATTTTGTAATTTTTTGATCTTTATTTTGTATTTTTGCTATATGTAATTTGGCTGATTCTTCATCAAAATTATCTGCTTCTCTTTCGATTATGGTTAATGCGCCTTGAGGGCAATGTCCAAGGCAAGCTCCTAAACCATCACAATAAGAGTCTTTTACTACTCTGGCTTTTTCATCAACTATTTGAATTGCGCCTTCAGCACAGTTTGGTATACATTTTCCACATCCATTACATAGTTGTTCGTCGATTTTTATTATTTTTCTTGTTACCATGTTTAATCCTCTTTGACTGGACATTTTCCGCCCTTTGGACAATATTTTTTTGCGTGATTTTTTACTATTTTGAGCAATGCTTCCATTGTTTCTGTGTTTAATGAATAAATTCTTTTTTTTCCAAGTCTATTACTCGTTATTAAATTACACTCGAGTAAAGTTTTTAGGTTGTGTGATATCATACTTTGTTCTTCGCCTAATGCATTAGCAATTTCATTGACGCTCATAGGTTTCTCTATTAATTTTTCTATTGCTGCAAGTCGCGTGGGATTTGAAAGACAAGAAAAAAACTTGTAGCATATTTGGCTTAATCCTTTTTTCATTTTAACCACGCTTTATATGAATTATTATTCATATGTAATATAGTTCCTATAAACTTTTCTGCAATAAAAAAAATACTAAAAAAAACACTATTTATTTTTACATTAATCCTGTCAAATAGTAATACTTTCATTCCTCTCTGGAATAAAAACTTCTGTTATTTTAGAAATTTTATCTGACAATATCTGTGCTTGATCCAAATTACCATGCACTAATATTGTCTTTTTTGGTTTTACTGACTCAACTAATTGAATTAGTTCTTTTTGATCAGCATGTCCTGAGAGTTCAATTTGTTCAACTTCAGCTTTTACATTAATAGTATTTCCTTTATAATTAAACACTCTATCTTCTTTTGCATGAGTAAGTGGACTATCTGGCGGAAGATACCCAGAGGTTATGATGACAGAATCATTCTGATTTGATGCCCATTC
>JAENXI010000068.1 GCA_016649625.1 Candidatus Bathyarchaeota archaeon | reverse complement strand
TTATGTTTTTTCGAAAGAAATACAAATGCTTTACTGCAAACATGACAAACGTTTTCTCCCTGATAGATTTGTAGAAGGAACATGTCCTAACTGTAATTCCGATAAAGCTCGTGGAGATCAATGTGATATGTGTGGACGTTTGCTAGAGCCCACCAGTTTGATAGATCCTTATTGTGTTCTATGTAATAATACTCCTATTGTTAAAAATACCACTCATTGGTATATTGACCTCTCAAAACTTTCAAGTAAACTTGAAAAATACCTTACTGACAACCAACAGCTTCCTGTTACTGCAAAAAATTTTAGTTTGAACTGGATCAAAGAAGGTTTAAAGCCAAGGGCATTAACCCGTGATATTGCTTGGGGCATACCTGCTCCCTTTCCAGGAGCTGAAGGCAAAACGATCTATGTTTGGGTTGAAGCAGTTTTAGGATATCTCTCAGCTACTATCGAGTACTCTCAAAACATTGGTGAACCTGAAAAATGGCGAGACTTTTGGTTAAATAAGAAAGCTAAAACGTTTTATTTTGTAGGAAAAGATAACATCCCATTTCACACAATAATCCTTCCTGCATTGTTACTAGCTTCAGGAGAAGATTACAATCTTCCTTGGAATGTTTCTGTAACAGAGTTTCTTCAATTTAAAGGAAAAAAAGCCTCAAAAAGTCAAAGAGTAGGTATTTGGATAGATGAAGCATTAGAAATGTTTCCTGTGGACTGGTGGCGTTTCTTTTTAATGGTAACGCGACCTGAAACTAAAGACTACAACTTCTCATGGGACTCATTTCGCGAGAAAATAAACTCAGATCTAAACGATACTTTTGGTAATTTTATACACAGAACTCTAAAGTTTATCAATTCTAAATTTGACTCAAAAATTCCAGAACCAAAAAACCTATCACCTGCTGACAAGTCAATTTTAGAAACAATCAAAAATAAAGTTGAAGCTATATCCGATGATTTTGAAAATTTAAAGCTTCAATCAGCAACAAACACTTTAATCAGTTTAAGTAGGCTTGGAAACCAATATCTCAACGAAAATGAACCATGGAACTTAATAAAAACTAACAAACAAAAAGCAGCAAATGTTTTTTATGTATCTGCTCAAATAGTGAAAGCAATTGCAATAGTTTCAACTCCTTTTATGCCCAATACAGCAAAAAAAATCTGCCAAATACTTAACTTTTTAACTGATAAAAAAACTGCAACATGGAATGATGCATTAATACCTCTAAAAGCTGGACATGAAATAAAAAAACCCGAGCCCCTATTTAATAAAATAGATGATGATGAAGATCAACTTGAAAACAAACTAACATCGATAAGACAGTGCAACAGTTGAATCATTTTGAAGGAAAAATTTTTGTTAAAGAAACAAGTTAGAGTTGATTTTCACATACACTCAATGTATTCTTCTGATTCAATAATAACTCCAAAAGACCTTGTTGCTTTTGCTAAAAAACGATCATTGGACGCTATAGCTATAACTGATCATAATCAGATTGAAGGCGCATTAACTTTAGCTAAAAAGATTGATTTGTTAATTATTCCTGGAATAGAAGTTTCTACTCAGGGTGGTCATGTAGTTGGTTTAAATGTTAAACAAATTATTCCAAGAGGTTTGAGTGTAGATGAAACTGTTGATTGCATTCATAAAGTAGGTGGTTTGGCAGTTGCCTGTCATCCCTTTGCTTGGTTTAAAGGAAGTTTAGGGAAAAATATAACTGGAAAATTTGATGCTATTGAAACTATTAATTCTTCATCTTTTCCTTTTTTTCATTGTAAGAAAAAGTCTATAAAAATTGCACAACAATTGAATCTACCTCATGTTGCTGGAACTGACGCCCATAATCCTGAGTCAATTGGATTAGCTTATACTGTTTTAGAAGCTGATCTGACTGTTGATAGTATAATTAACGCAATACTAAAAAAGAGATGTCAAGTTTTTGGAAATCCTTTGTCGTTATCGATGCGGATAAAACAAAAATATGCAAGAATAACTAGACGGAAATAAACCTTGTTACCTTTTTTTAAAAATCTAAATCTTGAAAAATATAGAAAAAATTGTTGAATTGCTTCCTGCATAAAACTGGGAAGTTTTAGTAGTTTTCCATCTGATATAGGTCTATATCTAATTCTATTTTGGCTGAACTTTCTAGTATTCCTTTTTTTTCAAGATCATAGAGGTTATGCATAAGTTTTTCCACAATATTTTGTGTTATTGTTATATCTCTGGTAATGTGGTCAATTTCTAACTCTTTTTCTAGTTTAGAACTGGTTGGCATATCGTATAATGGCAATGAGTTATTATCTATTGGATTGCATAGATTTTCAAAAGCCTTGTTTTCGGTTATTATGGAGGTGCATTTTAAAATGTTTTCTTCAGTTGTATGTCTAGTCAATTCCCTTTCTCCTCCAAACTTCCACGCTTATTAGATCTCTGATAGCTACACGTATTGCCTCAGATCTGTTTGGATAGAATCTTTCATCAACAAGTTGATCCAGAGCTGATATGTACGTTTCTGGAAGGTGTAATGTAATTAGTTTCACTTAATTTCTCTCCCTGATTAGAATAGAACTAAATGATTAGAAGTAATACTTCTATATGTTATGTTACAAATATGTTACACACATGTCTGTGCATCTGTTTATAAATGTACCGTATGCCCTGTTGCAAATTAATGTAAATTTTGACACATCCAAACCTCTATGTTTTTATTTCTTAATCATGCATCTAATGTATTACGTTGAATGGGAATGCGCGTTTTTGTAAAGAGCTATGGCTGTTCTGCAAATCTAGCTGATTCAGAGGTACTGCTTGGCTGTCTATTGAAAGCAGGTTATGAGCAAGTAACTTCCATTTTGGAAGCTGATATAGTTATCGTTAATTCCTGCGCTGTAAAAGGTCCAACTGAGAATCGAATAATATTTGCATTGAAAAATTTACCTAAAAATAAGAAAGTTATTGTTGCCGGTTGCTTGCCAGTTATTAATTTTGAACGCTTACTGCGAGAAGTACGATATGATGGCCTTATTGGCCCGGCAGCTGGTAAGACTATTGTAAGTGTTGTTCAACGTGTTATCAAAGGTGAAAATGTGATAGAGCTGGGAAATGCTTTAGATTCAAAACCTGATTTATCCCTTCCCAGTAAAAAGTTAAATCCTGTAATAAGTATAATTCCTGTTAATTATGGTTGTTTAGGTTCATGCACCTATTGTTGTGTAGTCTTTGCTCGGGGTAATCTTAGAAGTTATTCTATAACCGATATTGTTCATAGGGTAAAAAAAGATTTAAGAGCTGGAGCAAAAGAGTTTTGGATTACTTCACAAGATGTCGGATGCTATGGAAAGGACATAGGAACAAACATCATCGAATTATTATATTCTCTATGCAATATCAAAGGGACTTTTTATTTACGCCTAGGAATGATAAACCCCAATATGGTACAACCTATCCTCGAGGATTTAATTACCGTTTTTCATAATCCAAAAATCTTCAAATTTTTGCATTTGCCTGTTCAAAGTGGGGATGCCATTATCTTAGAAAAGATGCAAAGATTTTATTCAATAGAGCAGTTCAAAGATATAATCACAAAATTTAGAGCAACAATACCTGATATCACTATCGCTACTGATGTAATTTGCGGATTTCCTGGTGAAAACCTAAACGCTTTTTCCAATACCCTTCAATTAATTAAAGATGTAAATCCAGACATAGTTAATGTTTCCAAATTCTTTGCACGTCCAAAAACTATGGCTGCAAAAATGAAAGATAACCTAGTAGACTTAAGAGAAATCAAGAGAAGAACCACTGAGACAGCTAATCTAGCCAGAAAGATTTCAATAACGAAAAATAAACACTGGGGGGGTTGGATTGGTGATGTTCTTATAGATGAAATCGGGAAAAAACCTTCATCTTGGATGGGTAGAAATTTTGTCTATAAACCCGTAGTAATAAAAAGTTCAGACAATCTCTTGGGAAAAACTATGAAAACAAAAATTATTACAACTTTTCCTACATACTTATTAGCTAAAATTTGTTAATTTTGATCCGGGTTTTACTGACTTTTAAGTTTGTTAATTATTTTAATTGATTTTATTAGTTCTTAAAATTAGTTAGTATTATTAGCTCTAAAACCCAAGAATACTTTGTGTGTGGGTTATGACTGATAAAAATCTTAAGTACACTAAGCTTACCAAAGAAGAAGAAGAGGTAATATTAAAAAAAGGAACCGAGAGACCCTTCACTGGAAAGTATAACCCCTTTTGGAGTAAGGGTACTTATGTTTGTAAATATTGTAGAGCTCCACTTTATCGATCTGAAAGCAAGTTTGATTCAGGATGTGGATGGCCCAGTTTTTCAAGTGAGATTCATGCAAAAGTTAAAAGATCTTTGGACAAAGATGGTGTTAGAACAGAAATAACTTGTTTAAATTGTGGGGCTCATTTGGGTCATGTTTTTTCAGGTGAGGCTTATGCACAAAATGAAAGACACTGTGTAAACTCAATTTCAATTGATTTTATTCCTGATAAAACTGTTAAATAATTTCTTAAGACAGATAAAATCAAATTTATATTCCAAATGATTGTTAATGAATATTAGATGAGGCTTTTAAATTGGTAAACGTGTCTAAAATAGAACCTAATTTTGTTTACTCAAATGATATTATTGATTATCAAGAAAACGCTGTGGTAAGTCGCGCAATAGTGGATAAGAACTCTGGGTCCGTAACTTTTTTTGCTTTTGCAAATGGACAGGGATTAAGTGAACATTCTGCGCCATTTGATGCTTTAGTCTATATACTGGATGGGGAAGCTGAAGTTATTATTTCTAAAAAATCCTATAAACTAAAAAAAGATGAAATGATAATCATGCCTGCTAATGAACCTCATAGTTTGTCTTCAATAACTCAATTCAAGATGATGTTGGTTATGATTCGATCAAAATAACAATAAAAATTTAAATTGGAAAAAAACGATTTTTGATACTATTTTCAAATTATTTTTGGTTTGGTTCAATTATTACTTTTAAAGATTTTCCAGCATTTGCCATAACTTTAAATCCTTTTGCGGTTTCTGACAAAGAAAATCTGTGGGTAATCATGTCTTTTACTTTTAGTTTTTTCTGGGATAGAATCTTTAATGCTTTAGTTAAATCATTTGGTGCTGCTCCATAAGAGGTTTTAATTGTAATTTCATTTCTCCAAAATTGATTTATTGGGACTGGCAACTTGATTGTTGGGTCTGGGACAGCAAAAAACAAGATTGTTCCTCCTTTATCTACGCACTTTAAGGCTGTTAATGCTGCCTCTGTAGCGCCAGTGCAGACTATTACCTTATTCGCCGGTTTGCCTTCATTAATTTCTTCTAGTTTTTCAGGAATATTCTCCTTTGCATCCAAAGTGAAATCTGCACCAAATTTTTTTGCTATTTTCAATCTGTACAAATTAATGTCTGTTACGATAATTCTTTTTGTTCCTTTATTTTTGGCTAATTGAGTGTGAAGAATTCCTGATACGCCACATCCAATAATGAGTACAGTATCTTCTTTTTGAACATCTGCAATTCGTTGTCCCCGAATCGCACAGGCTAAAGGTTCAATAAAAGTACCTTCTTCAAAACTTAGTTCAGCTGGAAGTTTGTGAATCCCATATTTAATGTTCATTTTAGGTATTCGAATATACTGCGCAAAACCTCCTGGATAATAATTTGTTTTATGAAGCGTATCACAAGCGGTATGATATCCACTCTTACAATATTCGCAAACATTGCAAGGTACATGATGTGAAACAAATATTCGATCACCCAATGAATAGCCTTTTACTTTTTGTCCAATTTTATAGATTGTCCCTACAGCTTCATGGCCTAATACTACAG
>JAENXI010000067.1 GCA_016649625.1 Candidatus Bathyarchaeota archaeon | reverse complement strand
CCGTCTGTCGTCGCCCCGTTGGACGTCGTCCGTTTCGCCCGTCCGTCGTTCCGCCAGGGGGGGGGGGTTAAAATTTAACCCCCATATTAAAAAAAGGGTGAGTTTGCGGGAAGGGTCCGGGAGATGTCTCCACTGTTGGTGGAGTTCAAATCTTTCCAGGTCCACTTTTACTTACACTTGGACAATCGCAGCATCTGATTTTTGAAAAAAGGAGAAGATGCGGGAGACATGAGTATAGTGCGCATCTATAAGAAAAGACGTTTTGGTTAGCGGGCACATAGTGCATATCACTTTTTTATATAACTTCCCCCACGATCATATTTGAGCTGGTTTCATGTCTTTGGTTTATGTTTTGCTAAACACCAAACCGAATAAAATGGAAAGTGTTCTAGAAAAAATAAAGGAAATTGATGGCATAGAAGAGGCTTACATGCTTTATGGAGTCTACGATATCTGCGTAAAAGTTAAGACCGAAATTCCAAAAGAACTCAAGGGAGTAGTCCAAAAAATCAGAAGCCAAGACAATGTCCGGTCTCCCCTAACACTGATGGTTATTAAAAAATAAGACATTCCCTAGAAAATGGAGCTTGCCAACTAGTTATAAACGGAAAGATACCTTTCCAGTTTTGTCCTAAAAAGGATCAACAAAAAAATGTGATAGTTTGTAAGCGCGTAGACCGCCTTCTTTGAAGTCAGGTTTTACCATGCAACTTGCCAAGAGTTTTGAGCTATTGGTAACTTTGCCACTTACTTTCTAGTTTTGGATCTTGGATCGTCTTCATTACATAGTCAGCAAATTCTGCTCCAGTAACACCATCCGATCTTCCTGTTATGACCAGTTTTTTCTCATACTGACCACAGATGTCCAGAGCCATCTCGAATTTCCTAGCTTCAACAGCGAAACCAATGTGGTTTAAAAGCATAGCAGTAGCTCTCATAATGCTAGCTGGGTCAGCGTACTTGGCTCTCCCTTCTTCAACCATTCTTGGAGCTGTGCCATGTACTGCTTCAAACATTGCGTATCTTTTGCCAATGTTTGCGCTTCCAGCTGTGCCAACGCCTCCTTGAAATTCGGCTGCTTCGTCAGTGATAATGTCTCCATAAAGATTCGGCAATACTACAACTCTGAACTGTGTCCTCCTTTTCGGATCTACAAGCTTGGCAGCCATAATGTCAATAAACCAGTCATCCCACTCCACTTCAGGATAATTCTTAGCTACCTGTTCTGCTATGCTGAGGAATTTTCCATCAGTTGTTTTCACAACATTTGCCTTTGTAACGACTGTCACTTTGTTGATTTTGTTTCTTTTAGCATAATCAAATGCCATCTGGATTATTCTTTCAGAACCCTGCTTGGTTGTTACTTTGAAGTCAACTGCAAGATCATCAGTGACGTTTATTCCCTTGCCCCCCAGTATGTATGCTCCCTCTGTATTCTCCCTGAAGAATATCCAGTCTATCCCTTCCTTGGGGACTTTCACTGGTCTTACGTTCGCAAACAAATCAAGAATTCGTCGCATTGCAACATTCGCGCTCTCAATGTTCGGCCATTTATCTCCCTTCTTAGGAGTGTGCGTTGGACCCTTGAGTAAAACATGACATTTTTTCATCTCCGCCAAAATGTAATCAGGTATTGTTTTCATGACCTTCGCGCGGTTCTCAATAGTCAATCCCTTGATGACCTGTAATTTGACTTTCCCATTTGCAATCTCTTTTTTCAGCAGAAACTCTAGAACACGCTTTGCTTCTTTGGTAATGTATGGGCCGATTCCATCTCCACCAATGATTCCTATTACTATTGGTTTTAGATTGGCATAATCTATCCATTCCTCAGCTTTTTTCATGCGTTCGACTCTTTCAAGCTGTTCTTCTAGAATATTTCCAAACTGTTCCTTTGCTGTTTCAATTTCTGCGCTCATTTCTGATCTTTCCATCTTTTTGCTTCTTCTTCTAATTCTTCTTTCCTAGGAGATAGATAAAGTATATCATGCCAAGGGTGCCGGTATAGCCCTGTTTCTAGGCGCTTTTGATCCAGAATATGACCCATAAAACCAATACTACGACCGAGAACGAAAAGCCCATTTAAAGCTCCGGTTTCTATGATGTCGCTGATCTCCTTCTTTGAGAAACCTAAGCTGTTTAGCAGGTCAAGAAAAAGAATTCCTATGCAACCATCTACATTCAAAATTAGATTGTCTCTTTTTGCAGTAGTTATTTTCTCAACTTTCAGAGCGTAGTCTAAATATTCGGTTTTTGGGAAATTCTCCCTCGCATATTTTTTAAGCAATTCTACCCTTTGATCGGGATTTATCACAGACTTAACACGATGACCAATTCCAGGAATTAGAGTGTTCATTGATTTCATCTCATCAACCATCTCATCTGGACCTCTTTTCCAATCATGAAACTTTTTGAACCAATAGGCTGCTCCGTCGATAGCGCCTCCAAATCGTGGACCAATTGTTAAAAGACCACTCACTAAGGAGGATATAAGATCCTTTCCAGCTCTTGCAGCTACAATAGAATTATGAGCACCTGAAACTGCAGGACCGTGATCAGCCACTATCTGCAAAACTAGTTCAATGAAACTTTTAGCCCAATTTGGAAATATTTTCTTGAACCAAAGAAGACCAATAATTCCACCAATCCCATATCCATTTTCGACAATCTCAGTTAATGGTACACCTGCATAAAGGGGTTGATCTCCCCGTTCATCTACAATTGTACTAATGAACTGAGTTGACACCCTTATTTTTCCCGCGGCTAAAGCCTCGTTGAAATCCATAGGTATTTTCCGGGGCTCTCGATAGGGTTTTGGTTTGATTTTTCCTTCTTTTACTAGTTTGTCAAAAGTTTGTTTTATTTTTTCACCAAGGTCATCAAAGGTATCTGGGATTATGGCGCCTGCTTCTTTCAAGGCCTTATTTTTTGCATCAGCTGTTTCTAAATCTGTTCTTGCTTTTGCTCCGGCATGCCCAAACTGTACACCGGCTGGGAACATTTTAGAGCATGTTCCTATACACCATGCTACTAGTGGTTTTGTGACTTCTCTCTTTTTTAGGGCATCAGCAATGTCATACTCGTCTTTGCCTCCCACTTCACCGAGGAGTACAATCATTGCTACGTCAGGGTCCTTTTCATACCTCATTATGTGATCTTTGAAAGTGCTGCCCGGATAGAGGTCTCCTCCAATTGCAATTCCTTCATAGACACCATCGCTGTTTCGGGAAACTATGTTGTTCAGTTCGTTTAATAATCCGCCTGATTTTGATACAAACGCAACACTTCCTGGCCGGTGTAAATGAGATGCTATTATGTTGTCGATCATGCCGCCTGTGTTTCCTATTTTGAAGGCTCCTCCTTTGATTGCACCTACTGTTGCTGGGCCAATTATCCATTTTCCTTTCTGTTTCGCTATTGCAGCAAGCTCTTTTGTGTATCTTTCTGGAATTCCCTCGGCTATAATGGCAACTGTCCGTATAGTGTCTGTTTCAAGGGCTTCTTTTGTTCTTGGATAAGCTGATCTAAATGATGCAAAGTTAATCATTACGTCGGCTTGGGGGTGTTTTTTGGCTGCTTTTTCGATGGTTGTATATATTGGCAGAATAATTTCTTTGGTGCCATAGAAACATTTGTGATATCCGCCTCCTGTTGGGTTAACAATTGCTACAATGCTAGGAGCCTCTCTTTCGCATGCGTAGTCGAAGTCAAGCATTCTTTGAATGGCTCTTTGCTGTAAACCAAAAATAATAGCCTGCGTTTTTTTATCAAATAATTTATAATTCTCCATTTTTATCACGCGTCCACTTTGTTGGTAAGTCCCATTGAAACTATTGACGTCATAGGTGCTTCAGGTCCAAATACTTCAATGGGAACGCCAAGGGTCTTGCCCAGTTCTTTCATGTTTTTTAATCCTTTTTGATAGTTTGGTCCACCCCTGCGAACGTAAATCTTAATTTTGTTGTCGATGAGTTTTTGCTTGTATTCTTTTAGAGCTTTTATTATACCAGTGAATGTTTTGGCAACATCAGTGAAGTTTGCGATGCCCCCTCCAATAAGCAGGATTTTTCCTTTCGGATCTTTTTCCCTTGTCATGAGATCAATGATTATCTTGGCATATTGGTAAGTCTCGTCTGTGGATGGATTTCCGCTATATTCTCCATAGTTGGCTAGTTCATCTTTGAAACCTAGGTCAAAAACAGTGTCCGTATAAACGACGCTGGCGCCACCGCCGGCAACCATTGTCCAGACTCTGCCTTTTGGATTTATCACAGTTAGTTTCAAAGATGCTCCGCTCTTTTTGTCTAGTTCTTTAATTAATCTTTCTTCTTTGGTGAGTTCCCTTCCAAACGGTGCTGGGAATTCTATGTCTCCCCACTTTCTTCCACTCATGAATTGGGCTGTATCATCAAGGCGTGCAACCAGATCTAACGGTATGAATCCCTCTTTGGTTACTGCTATTGGGTTAATTTCAAGATATGCGTAACCAAGGTCAACGTAAAACTTGAACAACCCTTTAATGAATTCGGTAACTGTGTCCTTTTCTTTTTCAGGTAGGTTTCTGGGTAGTTTTTCCTTTATCTTTATGTCATCAATAGTAGAGAGGATCGGAACCTGAATTGTCACAACAGTATCCCAAACTTCCTCGATGTCCACTCCTCCATGAGCCGAGAAATAGATGGCATCCCCTTCCCTGTTGGAGGTTATGGCGACATAATATTCCTTGTTCTCGTCATGGGGAACAAAGGGTTCGATTAGAAAATGGGTGAGCTTGTCCGTTACTTTTCCTATTGTAACTTCCTTGTTCATTCGCTCGTTTATCCAATTCTTTGCCTCATTAAAGGTGGCGTTAAGAAGTATGAGGTTGTGTTTTCCTCTTTTTCCAATTAATTGATCCGGCTTGACTACCAACTTTTCTTTTGTTAACCAAGGATCTTGTTTGGCAAGGTCATCCATAGTTGTTTCTGGATCAATTAACGCTATTTTTCCATCATATTTTTCAAGGCCTTTGAAATATTCAGACCAATATTTTGCCATCATCTTTTTTCCATGATATTCACGTATTCCTCTTTGAGCCATCTTTTCGCCTCCAATCGCTTTCGTTTAATCTACTATTTGTTTTTGATGTAAGAAAGCATTCCACCCACAAGGATGATGTTCCGCTGTCTTTCTGACAGTTCATAGTTTACCTCAAAATCTTTTTGCTTTGTAATATTTTTTACGATCAGCGGCTCATTTTTTGATATCACTGTCCTAATGTTGGGAATCTGGATTTCATCTCCAGACTCTATTAGATCATAGTCAGTTTCTGTTTTGAACGTCAATGGAATGATTCCGAAGTTGATTAGGTTTGCTGAGTGTATTCTCTCAAAAGATTTTGCGATGACCGCTTTTACTCCTAAAAACATTGGGCATAAGGCTGCGTGCTCCCTTGAACTACCTTGGCCATAGCTTAATCCTCCTACGATGAGGTTGTGTTTTCCTTTATCTCTGTATTCTGCGGCTCTTTTAGGGAATGTGTCATCCACTATTTCAAACACAAACTCGGAGTATTTAGGCACGTTAGACCTGTATTTCATCCTACTCCCAGCTGGAATGATGTGATCTGTAGTGATTTTGTCCCCAACCTTGATGGTGACGATTCCAGAGATGTCTGCTGGCATCGGAGAATTAAACGGTGGTTCTCCAATGTTTGGACCCCTATGTATCTGAACTTGTTCTGGTTTGTCCGAGGGGAAAATAATCATGCTGTCATCAGTATAGAATTTCTCAGGCATCTCAACTTGAGGATAATCCATACCAAGATCGCGAGGATCAGTAATCGTTCCTGTGATGACCGCCGCAGCAGCCGTTTCAGGACTTGTCAAATACAGGTTTGCAGATGTTGTTCCAGAACGACCAAAGAAATTCCTGTTGGATG
>JAENXI010000066.1 GCA_016649625.1 Candidatus Bathyarchaeota archaeon | reverse complement strand
GTTGATAGTAGGACTGTATTTTATCATTCAAGGAATATTGCTATTTACAGACTACCTTGAATCAAGACAGAGAAGCTAGCTGTTAACAAACAAACTCCTTCCTCTACTTTTTTTTAATTAAGTTTTCGTGATAAGAGTGATCTAAGATCCCAAAAGCTACTAAGTAGATCCACTAATGTTAGACCTTGACAAAATAATAATAAGAGAATAAACCAATATAGACTTCCAAGATGTTTATAGATAATTTTATGCCATCAATTGATGAAGCAGATCTAAAAGATGGAACCATGAAAATGGTAAATGTTTCAGGAAAGGACATTCTATTAGCCAGGATTGGGAATGAGGTCTTTGGTGTTTCAAATATATGTCCCTGTAGAGGCTGTGACTTATCAAAAGGAAAGCTAGAAGGTTACATAGTTTCTTGTCCCTGTCATGATTGGAAGTTTGATGTTAGAACAGGTGTTTATTTGAAGACAAACAAGAAGGTGTTAACAATTTACAGATGCAAGATAGAGAATGGTAAAATCCATATTGAAATTTTCTAATCTTAATTCTTTAATTTGCTTTGATTAGCCTTTACTATCTTCTCTTCAAAGGTCATCAATTAAAGTTTGTTAATGATTTGTTTAATAATTTCATCATAGTTTTCTTGGTTAGAGTGAACTAAGATCCAAAAAACTGCCAAGACAGCAATTCAATTTGTGAGAAATACCATCAAGCTAATCACAAAGTAATATAGCTGATAAGGAGTAACCATGAACCGTTCAACCAAACCCCTATACTTACTTTTAATAAAAACAAGTGAAACAATCACGAGCATAAGGGAAACAATTGCTGAAATAAGAGAAAACAAGGCAAAATCACTCCAAACGCTAACTGATGATAATCTAAACCAAAGAGCTACCATTCCAGCAATAATCAAAAGCCCAGACATAACCACAAGAACCAGATGCCCCTTTCCGCTAAAAGTTACGATTTCACCACCAGCATCAAGAGGAAAAAATAGGGCTATAAGAACACCAAGAAATCCACTAACTACAAAAATAAGAGGTCCAATAAATGACCCGTGACCATTATTTATTCCCCAATGTAATCCAAGGTAAAAAATAAATAATAAAATACTCGATGCAAGTATGAAGGCATTAAATAGTCGTTTTCTGGGAGCTCCAACTGCAAATAAGGAGCTTATGTCATCTTTAATGTGGTTATAATCAGATCTTAAAATCCCACCTAGAATCTACATAATTGTATACAAGATTGGACTAAGCATTCCACAAATTGCTAAAATCTGATATAGATTCATATTTGTATTTTCCATTTATTCCTTTAACTAACTTCTGCGTAATATGAGTGATTAATTTGCTATTAAATATCTTATTAGAGTTATCTAAGATCCCTTCCTTGGCTAGTCAAAGTTTCTGTGATTTCAAAAAGCTCTATTAAAAAATATGGCGTGGCGGATAAACACAAGATAGTTCTAAGTTGTTTAGATTGTTTATAGGGTGTTGTTATTTCTTGAAAGGGTGGAAATAAGGTGTTTTATTGTACATGTTTAAGATTTTTGCATATTAGAAGAAGCGGCGCTTCTTCTTGTTTGAAAGCTTATTTGAATTTTTAACTAGTTTTTGCTCTTCAATTGGAGAATCAACAACTGTTGATATAGTTAGTCCACTATCAACCTGTTCATCGTGACCTTTTGTTTTTAATGATGGTTTCATTTTCTTATTTTTATTAACTGTTTTTTTCTGTTCAAGTGCTTTTTTCTCTTCAGCAGGTTCCTTTGCTAGCTTGGATTCTAGTTCTGCTTTTTGAGTTTCTAGTTTACAAACAGTATTTTCTAGCTCTTTATGATTTTTCTCTAATGCTTCAATACTTACTCTTTCTTCAAGAAGGGTAACGTTATCTTCTAAGTTTTTTTGTTTTTGTTCTAAAGTCTTAGTTTCTTCCTCAAGTTTTGCTCTAATTGCACGTAATTCTAATAGTTTCATATTGGTCATCTTTAATCAAACGTGAAAATGCTTGTTCTACACAATAAGGTTATGAATTATGAATCCAAATTCAAAATATCTGCAATCTCCAACCTAATTTTGAATGGAAAAAAGCTTAAAGAAATCTATATTAAATATCAATACATAATACAACATTAGATGATGATGAATACAAAAGCCATATCTTACTTTTATGTGATCATTGGATTAGCCTCCATAATAGCTGGAATTGTAATAGGAATCTTAGCTAACATAGGCTTATTTGAACAAACTATCACTTCTGAAGTCCTGCCTTTATTTAACACGTATGTTATAGGATCAATAGTTGCATTCATTCTAGTTCTCATTGGCATTCTAGTTCTAGTTTTTGGACACAGGAGCTAACAATCAAACACTAAAAGATTAGTCACCTACACTTTTTTCATTAGAGTTTTCATGGCAAAAGAGATCTAAGATCCCAAAAGCAACAAAGTAGAAGTTCCCATTGTCTGACTATGACAAACTACAAGTCTATATTTAAACTAGGAAGACAAGAAACACAATAGAAAAACAGATATTATTATTTCCTAAATTTTCTAAGCTTTTTCATTTTCTTATCTAACTTCTTAAGCTTCTTCTTCTGTCCAACTACTCTATCTTGTTTAACCTTCAAAAAAGAGTAACCAAGAGCAAAATCCTCATCAGATGGACCAGACATAACGGTTCATTAATACTAAGGAAGATACTGATTTCTGTCTTTCTATTAGATACCATTCTTTTAATCCAAGTTTTCTATGGTTAGAGTAATCTAAAGAATATCCATGTTAATTATTTAAGCACCTAAACAAACTAAATATAATACGCTCAAACTGTACAACATAATTACACAAAACAAGCACCCTCAAGACCGGAGGAGTAAAAACATGAACCTATCGCTACATATTGAAAAAAATTATAACCTCAAAGATTACCTCAAACCCTCACACATAAGACTAGCAGTAATAGACCTAGACAAATCAAAAGATTATCCAGCAAACTTTGTGTGCATGCTACCAAGAACCATTAATCCAAACGCTAAAACTCAAAACAAGTTTCAAGAAAAGTATGGAAGCAAAAGCCAGGAAATTATAAAGAAGCTCTTAAATCAAGCATTAAAAACAGAGGATGACCAAGATTTAAAAAAGGAACTAATAGCACGGTTAACATTAATTGATCCTAAACCAAAGAACATGGTTAAATGTAACATTTGTGGAGAAGAATTCAAATCCAAATCATTTAGGTATGGAAAACAGAAAACCTGCTATGATTGCATAGCTAAAAGGTATGTGGATAAAGCTGAATAATCAAAGTTTTCAAATTGCAGAAAGCTATAATAAGAAATAGGCCGTGGCGGAGAAACACAAGATAGTTCCAAAGTGTTTAGTTTGTTTATAGAGTGTATTTGTTTCATTCAATAGCTTGTTTAGGCTATTCTATTGTTTTTAATTTAAAAATGTCAATAACCCTATTAAAGATAATAATTATAACACCTAATCATGAAATCTAAAACTACTTTCCTTAAACTTTGTCCAAAATGTGAATGGAGAAATGAAGTTGAAAAAGGAGACAAGTTTCATCCACATTGCTCAACTGATAAACCTAAAGACTCAGATGTAACAGAGGATGTTATTAATAGGATTAAACATTGCAGAAACCCAAAATATGCCTATCCTATTAGATTATACTACTATAAAGCAAAACCAGCCTTTGAAAGATGCTAGTATTCTAATTTTCATCTCATATTCTTTTCATCCAAGTTTTCTGGGCTAGAAAAATCTGAGATCCCAAAAACTACTAAGTAGAACCTTATTATCAACCATTAATGTATACGTACTAGAGCGGAAAAAAACCCGAAAAAAACATTATAAAAGGGTGAGGTGGAATGGAGCTCCAACTCTACATAATAAAACATTATGGACTAAAATATAGAGCCAAAGGAATGCAAATAAGATTTGCCGTAGTAGACAAGGATAAAGCAACAAGGTATCCTGCAAACTTTCTATGTTTACTGCCCAGACAGGTTAATCCTAGACTTAAACAAAAATACAAGTTTATAGAGTTATTTGGATTTGAAAGCCCACAGTTAGCACAAGATCTGCTGAATAAGGCTCTCGAAACTGAGAATTACACCAATATTAGGGAAGCTATTAAAAAACGGTTAAAATTTCTAAATGTGAATCCTGTTTGTCAGGTTAAATGTAGATTTTGTGGACAATCATTTTAACCTAAAAGAGGAAAATATGGTCCAACAAGAATGTGCTTAGAGTGCAAAAAGAAAATGTATGCCGAATAGAAACACAGTTTTCAATAAAATATTTTTCAAAGTTTTATGGGTAAAAGAGATCTAAGACCCCAAAACAACCAAGTAAACCTACTGCCCCATCCTAACAAGCTATCAAAGTAATCAACTAACCCCTAGTCAAACTTAATTAATATACAACAACTTCTAAGCCATACAACAGAATATCTGAATAACATAAACGGTTTTTTGTCTTGGTGAAAACAAAATAAAGCTGAAACTTAGAATAACAAAAATTGAAACAAAAGACTACACCAAGACACAATACAAAATTGTAATAATAGACATAGACAAATCAAAAGAGTACCCACAAAATTTTGTATGCATGCTACCCAAAAACATCAAAGAAAGAGATAAACCATCAAATATATTTGAAGGAATATTTGGTAAGGAAAGTATTAAACTAGCAAAACAACTCCTAGAAAAAACGTTAAAATCAAAACCTGATTCAGAAATAAAAAAAGAAATAAATGACAGACTAAAACGTCTTGATCCAAAAACAGACAATAAAACCAAATGCCAGAACTGTGGAAAACCAATTAACCAATCTAAAAGCAGACACAGAGTCTACAAATTCTGCTATGACTGTCACAAAGAAGAAGATTCAAAGAATTAACGTTTCTAACTCACCATACTTTTTCATCCAAGTTTTCTTGGGTAGAGTGAGCTAAGATCCCAAAAGCAACAAATCAAAAAAGAACCTAACTATAAATTATTCCAACAAATGTTAAATGCTATAAAAAAAGAGTAAAGATTTTTTTTACTCAATTGTACACTCTTTTAGGTCTTTGAATTCTTTAAGAGAAAGCTTTAGCGTAATTACATCACCAAATTGCTTTACATTAGTAACTGGTAAACAGACTGTTAAGGATCCTAGTTTTGGCTTCTTCAATCCTAGTTCTTTTGTAGCTTCTTTGGTTAAGCTTACATCTAAGTTAGTAATTTTCCAAGTGTCTGTGTTAGCGTGTGCTCCATCAACTTCTCCAAGGGTAAATGCATCAGCTGTAATTACTTTCATTCCATTCATTTTCTTAACTTTCATAATTGAATCACTCATGGTTATTATGGTGTGATGGACATTTGAAGTTTATTATATAAAAACAAAAGCAAATTATTACTCATCTTTATTTCAATTTTCCATCCAAGTTTTTTAGGGGTAGAACAAACAAAGAACCCAAAAAACATCATATAAAAACTAACGTAGTTTTTTGATTGCTATTAAAGCACCAACCAAACCCACCAGGAAAAGAACATAGAAAATAATTCCATAAGTTAAACTATCTACAGGATTAAAAATCAAACTTGACAGTGCAAGATCTAATATGACACCCCCAGATAGAACTGCAGTCTCAGAGTTACTCAGACCTCTATACTCATTATAAGCAAAAACCAATAGCAATGAAGTCCAAGTCACAAATATCATATGTATACCACCATCAAATAGTGGCTGTGACCATAATCTGTTACCTATTGAAATTGCTATAAAGTAAAGTGGAGCCCACCTCTTACCTTTAATAATCCAAAAAAGTGCAAACAGATTAAGGGGTATCATAATGGCTGCATTAATAATTCCCAATTGAACATCTAGAATAGAAATACGTGACTGAGGTAGAGCCGTCCACATTATTAT
>JAENXI010000065.1 GCA_016649625.1 Candidatus Bathyarchaeota archaeon | reverse complement strand
TCAAGTTTTGTTTGAGCTAAAGTAAAAACCAAAAAAACAATAAACATCCAAACAAGAATTAAGCTATCCTCTTTTGAACGTTTAATCACTGAATTATAAACACAAAATCCAACTGAAACAACTAACAAGATTACTAAAAACAAGTTCTCAGTTCTAACCAAGGATTCAAAATAATAAAGATAGCTTCCAATATGGCCCTCAATTGGACTAATTGATCTAATAAAACCAGAATAAATAAAATAATTCTCCCAGAACTCTGGCCCAAAACGCAAAATCATGTAAATCAGCCAAGGAGACACAATTAATATTGCAGCTTTCCAAAAGTTAGCGAACTGTTTTTTGAATAAAAACCAAATACCTTTCCCTGCAATTACGAAATAAAAAAAGACGATTAAGGGAATCAATATTGCCGTAATTTGTTTTGTTAAAAACGCTAAACCAAAAAACAACCCGCCCAAAGCTGCATACTTATTGGAATCTTCTTTTTCAGCCAAAAGCACAAAATACATGCTAGATAACATGAAAAAAATAAAAGGAATATCTATCATTGCTAGTCTAGCAAAAACATAGAAACTAGAAAACAAACCCAAAACTATAGCAGAAATAAATCCAACAGGGGGATTATACAGTTTTTTGCCCAAATAAAACATCATAATCAAAGATAACGTACCAAATATTGGACTCCAAATTCTTGACGCAAAATTATTCACGCCAAAAAGTTGGTAGGCAACCGATAACAACCAAATGAAAAGTGGAGGTTTTCCAATCCACAAATATACTTTGCCATAAGCCCAAGGCGTTAAATAGTCTCCTTCCTTGAACATGTGAAATGCCCATTGAGAATATGTTTTTTCGTCGCTAGCCCAAAGTGGGCTATTTCCTAGATTAACAAAAAGTAGTGTTGAAAAAACTAAAATTGCTAAAATATATAACATGTGAGTATGTGTAGAGACCCAAGACTGATTCTGGTTTTCAATTTTTTTGATTTCAGTTTTTTGCTTTTTTAATCTACTTGTTTGAACAAAGCGTATCATTATAAAAGAAATAATAACTAAAATTGATAGAAAAATTGCGTCAAAAACAATTGTAGTCCAAGGTATGGAAAAAGAGTTCTCCTGAGGCAATGATTCCATAGAGGAATTAGTTAGAGCAAAAGCGTACAGATTACAGTCACTGGATCCAACAAAAAGATTACCATCAACTACTGCAGGGGAGGAATCTACATAGTTATTTGTTTCATAACTCCATTTCGTCTCTCCTGTAAAAGCATCAAAGCAATAAAGACTATTATCCTGAGAGCCCACATACACGTTTTTGCCTGCAACTACTGGAGAAGAACAAACCCAAAAACCAGTTTGACTTTGCCATATTTGTCTCCCATTTGAAGCATTTAGACAATACACATAATTGTCCTCACAACCAACATAAACAGATCCATAAGCGACAGCTGGAGAAGAGGACACTGAATCTTGTGTTTGATATTCCCAGATTTTAACGCCAGTAGAGGAGTTTAGACAATAAACAAAGCCATCAACAGAACCAATATACACGCGATTTTTGTTTAAACTAGGTGAAGAAACTACACTTCCTGTATGAGTACGCCAGACCTCGATACCATTAGTTGCATTGAGAGCATAAACAAAATAATCATCACTTGCAAAGTATACTAAACCATCCGAGATAGCAGGTGAGGATTGTACGCCTATTGAGGTTGAGTAATTCCATATTTTATTTCCATTTGAAGAGTTAAGGCAGAAAAAATCATGATCACCTGAACCTACAAAAATATAATTTTCCAAAATTACTGGCGAGGAACGAATTTTGCCACCAATTATTGATTTCCAAAAAAGAGTACCTGTAGTTATATCTAAACAGTAAAGGTATCCATCGTCTGAGCCCACAAAAACAGAGTTGTTATAAACAGCAAAAGAAGAATGGATCTCACCATTAGTTGAGTAAATCCACATCATATTTCCACTTGATGTGTTAAGACAATAAACATCCCAATCACTTGAACCAAATAATACAAGATCGTTAACTATTATTGGGGAAGATTTTATCATTCCAAAAGTCTTATACGTCCATAGAAGCTTTGCAGAATCTGTTGAATCTACAATATTTGTATAACCGCTATGGTTAGGATCGTAACGAAACATTGGCCAACTATCAGAGACTAAACCACTATCATTAGTACTTGAAACCACTGGTGTGCAATAGGTTTTAATTAAAAAAACTGAAATAAGGATAGTTAGCATCCACTTGTGCTTGTTCATTACCTTCCTTTCAAGAAATTGTATGTAAAACAGAAGTATTTTAAATTATTGAATAATATTGCATTCATGTACTTTTTGCTTTAAGCTGATCATGGAAAAGAAGATTGATTATTTCTCAAATCCAAGCTTTTTAAATATAATTTTTGAAGAAAGTATCAAAAAAACAAGTCCAGTTACAATAAGTGCCAAAGGATAGTCACCAACACCAACCGCAAGACCAATAGCAGCAGTCACCCATAGACTCGAAGCAGTTGTAATTCCTCTGATTTTATCTTTTTCAGCCCATATAGCTCCAGCTCCGATAAATCCAATGCCTGCTACTATTCCTGAAGCTATTCGAGCGGGATCAAAATCAAATCCAACCGAAATAACTGTGAAAAGACAAGATCCTAAAGAAACAAGCATATGAGTGCGTAAACCTGCAGGTTTAAACGTTATTTCTCGTTCTATACCTACAATAGCACCTAAAACAGAAGCTAATATTAACCCAAGAAAAATTTCAAAAGTAACTACAGTTTCCATAATTAACTCAACACAATAAGACTATAAAAAATAATTGTGTAATGAAAGGATTAAAGGCCAAAAGGATCTTTGGGTGATTTTGCTTTTTTAGGTTGGCTTAATTTGCAGTATTTTTTTTAAGCATCCACACCTATAATTTCGCTGAAAGACGTTTCTTTTATTCTGTTTCTTTGGCATAGCTGTGGCTTTCTTTGTTTGGGTATACCGCGTAAATAGAAACTATGAAGCCTATTCCATCCAAAGCAAAACCCAAAGGGTTGAAAGTTGCAAATATGAGATAAATTCCCAAAATGGAGAGAACAAAGGAAAAAATAAAAAGATTTCTTTTCAATTTATTTTACCTATCATTTAGCTTAAAGTATTTTCTTTTATTATCGTTTTTTTGTGGGAATACAAGTATTCTGCGAAGGAAACAGTTAGTGAGATGCCTCCTAAGCAAATTAGGACTATTGTTGAAGTATCAACCATGCTATATCACCTTTAGCGTTCTCGACTAAAACACGCTCATAAACTTTTAGGTTATACTCAGAGGTTTTAGTCATCATCGAAGAGCTATACTTAAGGCCTAAAAATAAATAGTTAAAGCAAAGCTTGGAGTTTTTTACACCATTCTTCTATTTGTTCAGTTGTTTCCTCTTTTTGTTCAAGAGCTTTGGAAACAGTGAGTCCTTCAATTTCTTTTATATGAAATGATTCATCAACAGATTTTTTCATGTTACCCATCGCTTTTTCTGAATCGCTACTACCTGACGTTAAAAAGAAAGCTACTTTTCTGCTAGAAGAATCATTTTGCAGAAGAAAAGTTCTTGTTGCAGGAGCCATTTTGCCAAACCAAACAGGTGAACCAGCAATCACAAGTTCATAGTTTTCAGCAGATTGAGAAGCTTCTATTTCTGTGATTTTTTCTCTTCTTGCATCCAGACTACCGTTTATAAAACCCCATATACCTTTTCGGTTCTTCTTATCCCATATCTCGCATAACTCAGCATGCAAAAAACCGGCAATTTTTTCAGCTGCAAACTTTGTATTTCCAGTTTTAGAATAATAAGCAACCAATATTGTCATTCTATCTCACTTCTAAATTTTAAAGCGTTTCTTTAGCTAATAAAGTACCATCTTAAAACTATTCGCTTATGGCTTTGTATTAATTAGTTTTTCATTGCATCAACTAATTCCTTATGTGTTTAAATCCTTTGAAAAAAATTATTTAGCCTAAAGAATACGATGGTTAAGATATGAGAAGAATTAGAGCACCATTTTTAGCATAATAACGCTCATAGTAGTTATTTTCATAATTACCTCATAACCCCACTTGAATTATTAATCACAGAAGTTATTCCAGAAACAAAGTTCAAAGAAGTACTATTTCTAATTTGTTAGCCGCATTTTTTTCAACATTTTCAAACAAGATTTGGGAAGAACTTAGTTATAGAATATAATTCCGTAAAAGATATTATTAAATCTCCAATTATTTGCTTTTAATGTTAAAAAAGAACGAAGTGAGCAGTACCATACAAAAACTAATGGGAGATTTACCGAAAAACGTCAAAAAATATCTTTTGAGCTTCAGACATAGCTTTAGCTTAAAATCCATTCTTATTTCATTAATAAGTGGAGTATGTATCAGTTTGTTAATGATGTTGTTAGGTTACTTCGTTATAAATTTAGAAAATAATTTACTCTAGATTTCATTTAATCATAATAATATCAAATATTCTTTTGAACTAGATTTTCTATTGAATCCTACTTTGAACATAAAAGATATTACAAGCAACTTTTTTGTTTAGTATTGAAGTTTATGTCATTAATTGATCTTATTCTAAGTAGAAGAAGCATTAGAAAATACGAGAAAAAAGAGATACCTGAAGAAGTCTTAAATCAAATTTTTGAAGCGGGACAAAACGCTCCTTCAGCAGCTAACAAGCAACCTATTCGTTTCATCATTTTAAAAGAGCAAGACATAAAAAAGAACTTATCCGAAACCTTCAGCCGTTTCCTAAAAGATTCTACTATTGTTATTGTTGGATGTGCAGACGTTAAAGCTCTGTTGACTGGAAAATGGGCAGTTGTTGACACTACAATTGCCATGCAAAACATGGTTATTGCCGCATGGGCTTTAGGAGTTGGTTCATGTTGGATAGGTTCTTTTAACGAAAAAAAAGTTAAAGAACTGCTAAAAATTCCAGATAAATGGAAAGTTGTTGCACTACTAACCTTTGGGTATCCTTCCGAACAGCCAAAACAAAGAAAGAAAAAACCTTTTGAGAAAATGTTTAGTTTCAACAGTTTCTAACTACCGAGATATAATGAATAATCTGATTTTCTAAACTGCTTATTCTGCGCGTAAAAGTAGAAGTGGTTTGACAGCTTCATTTTTCATGATTAGAGCTACTGTTATAGATCAAAATTTATTTAATATTTATGAGAAGTTGTAATTTCATTTTCTATAACATATCCGTTTTTTCTTATTTAATATTATTAAGAATTTTCAAGTTTGATTTATCATAAATCCTCTTCAACCTAACCAACCCTTTTACAGTATAATGCTTGGCAAGGACGCTTTGTGGAGCTCTACCCTGAAACACATCAACACATTGTTACAAGCAATAGCTTTTTAGCACTCACTCAACTCTTTTTTTAATGAAACAGATTTGAAACAATATTCTTCTACAAAAATGGTTTGTACAGTAAACTTAAATTTGTCTTTAAAGGTTGAATCTATGAATATCTATGAGAAAAACTAATTTTTTTATCATTCTTTTTGGTGCTACAATAGCTTGTTTAATCATTCTTTTCTTGTTTATGGTTTTCACTTATCCTTCTTCATATCCAGATTGGATGTCAGAAATGTGGAACCACATGGGAGGAGGAATGATGGGAGAATCAAGCGACTCATACCTGGGCTACTTCGGAGTATTATTTGCAACATTAATTGTAGTAGTAGTCATTAGCGTATCAGGAATAATCTATTTTATAGTATATCCTGAACTAAAAACAACTCAAACCAAAAACCAAATAAGACCTTATGAGAGTTCAAAAAAACCAAACGCAATGGAGACAATTCGAAGAACTCTAAATAAAGATGAACAAAAAATCATAGAAGTCTTAGAGATGCACAAAGGAAAATACCTCCAGAAATATTT
>JAENXI010000064.1 GCA_016649625.1 Candidatus Bathyarchaeota archaeon | reverse complement strand
CAGTCTACTTTAATGATGTTAACGCTTCAAACATGATAGATGAGAAGCCTATCTGTTATTGGGTTAACCGGTCATATGGGACGGTTCCATCCAATGTAGAACACGTTATCTTAGTGAACTGCACGGGAATAACTGTTCAAGACGGTGACGTTGGTAAGATTTACAAGGAGATACTACTGGTTTACACCAACAACTCGAACATAAGAAACACCAACGTGCCCATTCGTCTGGTTTCTTCATCTCACAATACAATAGCACATAACGCTGGAACGGTTCAGCTTGAAAACTCCTCTTCTAACACAATCACTGAAAACACCATAAAATACGCGAATCGGATGATATACCTGACTGGCTCCTCAGGCAACATCATCTCCGGAAATACGGTCACAGACGGAAACGGCATCCTCATCTATTATTCTTCAAACGATAACATAATCTCCAACAATACATTAACAAATAATGATCAGGGCATCCACCTCTACGGGTCTTCACGCAACATTTTAAGAAACAACCGCATGATCGACAACGAAGACCAATTTTTTGTTTCCAGCCCAGACAGTGCGCTCTCAAATTTTGTCAATCAGGTGGACTTATCGAACACTGTGAATGGTAAGCCGATATATTATTGGATTGATAAAAGAGGCGGCACGGTTCCATCTGACGCTGGTTGCGTAGTGCTAGTGAACTGCACAAGCATGAGCATTGAAAATTTGAACTTCACGGACGGGCAGAGTATACTGCTTGCGTGGACAACAAACTCGAACATAACCAACAACACAGTAACAGATGGGCAGGGCATTCACCTAACATATTCTTCAAACGGCAACACAGTTTCTGAAAACGTTGTGAGAAGCAGCAAGTATGGCGTGTCAGTTAGTTATTCTTTAGATAATTTCATAGTTAGAAACAATATGACAAGCTGTAGTGTTAGCGGTGTTCACCTTTCTGAAGCAAAAAATATAGCCGTCATCGGCAACACGATAAAAAGCAACAACCAGCACGGCATTGCTCTAATGGAAAACTCAAACAAAAACACAGTTTCTGAAAATCACATAGAATACAACAAAATAGGCATCTTTGTCCAGGATTCTTCTGAAAACCTGATTGCCGGAAACATGATAATAAGAAACGATGATTGGGGCATTCAACTTGAAGGAGGTCAGCACGGCAACATCATCTACCATAACAGCTTCATAGACAACAGAAGATGGAAGACGGGGCTTCAAGTGTCTATTCCCGGAGTGAACGCATCCGGAGTTTGGGAAGACGGAAATCCTAATGTGTGGGATGACGGCGAAAGAGGAAACTACTGGAGCGAGTATCTTACAAGATACCAGAACGCCACAGAAATCGACGGCACAGGAATAGGCGACACGCCCTTCCACATCAACCCCAACAACATAGACAACAATCCAGTCATGGACGTTGACTTGATCCCAGAGTTTCCATCATGGACAATTCTGCCACTGTTCACCATAACAACTTTGCTGGCAATAATCTGCAAAAAGAGACTACCCAAAACGTCAAAGCAGCAATCATATTAGAGAAGAACGTTCTAAACGCATACTTTCTTTGTCTCCCCAATTTTGTACGTTTAGAACGTAAGTGTGGGGAGATTGTTTTTGCGTGTCCATCTAATTCACCAAAACAGTTCAGAAGTCTCTTTTGTGATTATTTAAGCGTGATAAAAGAATATAGAGAAAGTCTAAAAAATCCTAAGTAAAAACGACTAGGCATAAGTGATTAGATTCTTTAGATACTTTTTCCGCATTTTTCAGGATAAAGTCATTATAATCTTTTTAACAAAAAACCTTAATTTCCTAAGCTTTGAATTTTACTTAAAGGAAAATTCATTATTTCTTTGTTTAAAGTAAAAATAACTGAACCTACCTCTCCCCATAGAATATGCTAGATATAGTATAATCAAACAACTGTTTTCAAACATTATTTTTCCTAAACAAAACACCGATTTTTCGTTCCATGAAACGACCAACTAATTAACAAAAGAAGCTAGTTAAGAAAGAAAAACCCAAAAATTCGCGGTAAGACATTTTAACGTTGATTGTCATTACGCGCGCGATGTGCTTTGGAAAATTCTTTAATTGTAAACCCCTTAATCCATCCGATCTAAATTCATCGGTTATTTGAACATATCAAAAGTCGTAATATTTAATACATTGTTTGGTGTATAATCTAGTGGTTATAAAGTAATCACAGTTTTCAAGCAAGTGAAGGGATATATGTTGCGCGATGGAATCGTTTTAATTGAAAGGCAAATTCTTTCTTTAGGATTAATAGAGCGGGAATTGTATCAACTATATTCCAGCTTGTCTGAAAAAGTTGAAGATTTGGCTGCTAAA
Organism: Candidatus Bathyarchaeota archaeon; assembly: GCA_016649625.1. Taxonomy (GTDB): domain Archaea; phylum Thermoproteota; class Bathyarchaeia; order Bathyarchaeales; family Bathycorpusculaceae; genus AD8-1. The sequence goes on along the minus strand of JAENXI010000064.1, from coordinate 3,584 downwards.
TCTCTGTTTGCTTACATTGCGACCGACAGCCTAAAACATTCTAAAATTTTAGTTACCATAATTGAAGAAGCCGGCGGTTCAAGAGTAAGAGAACAAGATTGTGACGAAAACATCAGATACAACATCGAATTGATTACTACACTTTCAACGGATGTTTCAAAAAGGGAAATAATTGGTCGAGAGGAATTAATATCGTTGATTGATACATTGGCTGGTTTCGAAAGTTTGTTGTATGATGAATACTCAAAAGCTTTTCACTTAGAAACAACTCAATTTAGGAAAGATGAGGGAAACAAAAGTCATGAATCTGATTTGGATATTTTCAGTTTGATAATTAATGATGAAGACCTACATAAAAGAATACTAATATCCGTAGTTAGCCTTTGTGATAAAAAATTAGATTTTAAAAACAACGCTCCAATATTCAAGTATCAAAATCCAGATAGGTGGTAATGCCCCAAAATAAATTGTGGCTTAACAAAGGGATTTTTGCGGGATTATTTTCAGGCGATATATCCCGTTTATTCAGAATCAATGGTTTTTACTATCACTTGCTCATACTATGTGAGTAGAAAAAAGAGGGGCTGTTTAAAATATTCCAGAGAACTTAACCTTATTTTTGAGCAAGAGCGGGGGCATATTTCAATTTTAGGTGTTGGATACCAAAAACACTTACTATAAGGTTTCATTTTAATGTATTAAACGCTCGTTAAGGTGTAATTTCAATGGAGGAAATTAATAAATGGCTTTTAGAAGGAGAGCCTTGGGTTGAATACCGAACGCGCGTGGATTTACTAGAACAATCTGAAAATGAATCTGAAGTAATTCATGCAAGGAAAGAAATGATTGATCATCCAAAAATCCAATTATTATTAGAAGAACTGAAAAACTGGCCTGGAACAGTCCTAAGCAGCCATAAAAGTGCAAAGCAGTCTTTCCATAAACTATCTTTCATTGCAGACTTAGGTCTAAAAAGTGACGATCCTCCCATTAATGAAATTATAAAAAAAATATACAAACATAAATCGGATGAAGGACCTTTCCAACTGCCAATGAAAATTTCAAAACATTATGGAGGATCTGGAAACAATGAATGGGCATGGGCTTTATGCGATGCTCCAACTATCATTTATTCCTTAGCTAAATTTGGACTTGACAAAGATGAACAAATTCAAAAAGCTGTAAGATATTTGGTTGGTCTAGTCCGCCAGAACGGATGGCCGTGCACTGTTTCAAAAGAATTAGGAAAATTTAGGGGACCTGGAAGAAAAGATGACCCTTGTCCTTATGCGAATCTGGGGATGCTGAAGATGTTATCTCAATTAGATGAATGGAAAGACAGCAAAGAAGCCCATGTTGGAACAGAATGCTTATTGGATTTGTGGAATAAGAGCAAAGAGCGACATCCTTACATGTTCTATATGGGAACAGATTTCAGAAAGATCAAGGCGCCATTGATCTGGTATGATATTTTGCATGTTTTAGATGTGTTGTCTTATTTTGATTGGTTAAGAAAAGATTCCAGATTACGAAGAATGATGGAAAGAGTGAAGTCAAAGGCCAATGATGATGGAAAATTCATTCCTGAATCAGTATGGATGGAATGGAAAGGTTGGGATTTTGGGCAAAAGAAACAACCTTCAAGATGGCTTACATTCTTAATTCTAAAAACGCTTAAGAGAATTGGATAAATTTTCCCCCTCTTTAGTCCAAAAAAAATTTAGAAAACAGCTCTATAACAATTTATGTTAATTAAAAACTTGTCACTCCTTTTTTCTCTGAAAAGTCATACCATTTCCATAGTTTTTCTATTGCCTCTTCAGAGTAGCCTTTATTCTTTAGCATCTGCCTGAAAGACTGGACTGGTTCCATTTTAATTATTAACGGAATTCAGAACTAAAAAATATTCTTTTCTACGATTAACTTCGTAGAAAAATAGAAGTCCTGCTAAAACACAATTTAAGGCAGGAAATAATTTTTTACGGTAGTTAATCTTCCAAAACAGTCTTTTTTCTGAAAAAACTAAGCAACTATTTCTTCTGTTTTCTTGCCATCATCTTATCCAATGTGGGCTTCAGTTTCTTGTTTTCTGCCTTGATCTTTTCTGGTCCCAGCGCTTCCAGCTGCTCGGTCATCTCCTTCATGATAGCCGCAAACTTTACTCCCTCCGCCGCCGAAACATACTCTATCCTGAAGCGTTCCTTGCTGAGCCCAAGCTTCTCAAAAATCTTTGTTAAAGCATCCATTCTTGTCTTCATCTTGTAGTTGCCTGAAATGTAGTGGCAGTCATACGGTAGGTGGCATGCGCCAACCATCACCATTCCTGCGCCCTGCCTGAACGCTTCTAGCACAAAATCCTTGTCTACCCTGCCCGAGCACATAACACGTATAGCCCTCATGGTAGGCGGATACTCGAAGCGGCTTGTTCCAGCAAGATCAGCGCCCGCGTAACTGCACCAGTTACAGAGGAAACCCAGTATCTTACCCTCAGCATTATCCTCCAAGGCAGCCTTGATCTGAGCCTGAATCTGGTCGTCAGTAAAGTGCATCTGAGTTATAGCATCAGACGGGCACTCAGCAACACAGGTTCCGCAACCATGACACATAGCCGCCGTAACAGTCGCAGCCTGTCCTTCAACAGCCTTTATTGCGCCATACGGACACTTTGATACACAGATTCCACATTTTGCCGTCACGTTCTTGCATTTGCTTGGGTCAACTTCGGCTATGATAGGCTCTATCTTCCATGTAGGCTGAGAAAGAACTGTAGCAGCCCGTGCAGCTGCTCCGCTCCCCTGCGACACACTATAAGGAATATCTTTGGGTCCTTGACAGGCTCCAGCCAAAAAGATGCCGTCAACAGACGTATCCAAAGGCTTCAACTTCGGGTGGCTCTCCATAAAGAAGCCGTCGCCTCCCCTTGTTATGCTCAGGATTCTGGAAACCTCGTCTGATCCACTGCTTGGAATCGCCGCTGTGCTCAAAACCACAAGCTCCGACTCCACCTCTATAGGCTCTCCGAGCGCCATGTCTTCTGCGCGGATCAGCAGATTCTTGGTTTCGGCAACTTCGGCGACCTGGGAGACTCGTCCCCTGATGAAGGTTACTCCCAACTCGCGTGCTCTTCGGTAGAACTCCTCGTAGCCCTTGAAGTTGGTGCGCATGTCAATGTAGAATATGTAAACTTCAACATCATCGTGGTAATGCTCTTTAAGCAAAATAGCATCCTTCAACGCATACATGCAGCAGAAGCCTGAACAGTACTCGTGCTTGTTCACGTCCCTTGAGCCAACACACTGAATAAACGAAACCGAACGAGGCTTCTTTCCATCAGAAGCACGTATAACATGGCCTCCGGTTGGACCCGCAGCCAAGATTAATCTCTCAAATTCCATGGCAGTGATAACGTTGTCGAATCTGCTGTACCCATATTGACTATCTTCGTAGGGCTTGTAAACGTCAAATCCAGTTGAAACAATGATTGTTCCAACCTCAATTTCGACCTCTTCCGGCTCTTGACTGAAGTTGATTGCTTGACGTGCACCACAAGCGTCCACACATTTGTAGCATTCGATGCAGTAGTC
>JAENXI010000063.1 GCA_016649625.1 Candidatus Bathyarchaeota archaeon | reverse complement strand
CTAGTAAATATATATACAATACTAGATAAAAAATATTTTGTTCTCAATATTAAACAATGACAAAAAATAAATTTAAAAAAATTAGTATTTTTCTAAATAAAGAATAACAACAAAAAAGAGGCCAAAGAGATTGATTTAATTTAGTTAAATTGAGTAAAAAAATTCTAATTGAGTAAATATTTTCTTTGCCTAACTTTATATATAGTCACAGTAAATTAATTAAACATTGAAATAGTCGCAATCTAAGTAACTAACAAATAATAAAATAACATGCCAGAAAACAATAGGAGTAAACCAACATAGTTAAAGACAATTATGAAAAAGAAGGAGCCCCTCTTCCATTGTTAACTGAAGAGTGGTTCAACCAAAGATTTCCAGAGACAGGAAAAATTCGTGTTTTAGAAGGTTTAGGTGAAAAATGGAAAAGACAAAAACTAAATTCAATAATAGTTGTTGCTTTTCACGCTGACTTAGAGGTTTCACAACTAAAACATTTTTTTCCACTTTTCTTTGTAGAACATCTCCTGCATAGTGGCTACTCCATTAATCCAGTCGTATATATAGGAGCACTAAGAGATATCGGCCGAGGATATCATAGAGGAGACATAAGAGAAAGAATTTCAGAAGCTCACCAATTTTTTCAAGGAGTATTTAGTCATAGAACAAAAACCGTAATTGTTGAAGATAGATTGGAAATTCAAAGAGATGTCTATAGTATTTTGAGGATATTAGAATTTGAAAAAAGTCTACAAGAAAGTCTCAGACAAATAAACACGATAGAAAAACTAAATGAAACTCAAACTATCAAACTTACAAACAAAAAATATAGACTTACTAACTATGAAAAAGAACTTTTAAAAATCTACCTTTTTGAAAGAAATAAGCTTGGAACTGAAATCAATAAATATCCATATTTAAGCTGGGGGTTAGAATCTCTTGGACATTTGGGAACCTCATATAACATTTTTGATAAATCAAATGCAGGTTTGTCGGTTCTCAAAAGAATTATTTGTGCTGATAAAGGTATTGAATACCCAGCAACCATTGTCCTACCCGATCCAGTAGCAACTTCAGGAAAACTTATGAGATATTTGTCTTCAAGAGATCTAAATCCAGATGAGACCTTATTCATAAGTGATTCTTACAAAGTAATTAGTCGTAAGATTTTTGAAAGAGAAGATGTTTCAATTCGATTTCTCGATTACCTATTTAGAAATATTATTCAACCTTTTTCAAGAAATTCCAAAAAAGGAGAAGTCGATTTATGTTGGAATAAACTAAACCAAAAAAATCTCGATAAAGAATCATTTGCAACTCGTGATCTAAAAAGATGTGTTCTTAGTTGCTATTGGGATTTCATAAAACCATACTTTGACTCTATGGAGTCCATTCTTGGAACTCATGAAAGCCTATTTGTCCCAGAAGAATTAGTTGAAAGAACCTTAGATGCTTTGGGTTCAAAAAGAAATAGACAAATATTAATCAAACTCGCTAATAATTACATAAAACATAGAGAACCAATGACTGTAAGCGAACTTTTTGAAAACATGGAATTAAAACAAGGTGCAAAAAAAGGCCTTTGGAGAAATTTAGAGACTCTTGTCAAATGCGGATTAGTTGAAAGAATTCCAGAAGGAAAAAAACTTCAAAAATATAGTATTTACAGAAATAAAACAACGATCAGAATTCGATTGACTCTAGCAAACAAGGATATGAGAGAAAAGAATAAAAATTAAGGTATATCAAAAATTTTTTTTGCGTTTTCAGATGTTAATTGAGCTACTTCTTTGACGGTAGTATGCTTTAAATCCCCAATCTTTTGGGCTATATAAGGTAAATAACTGGATTCATTTCGTTTTCCTCGCATAGATTGGGGAGTTAGCCAAGGACTATCGGTTTCAATTAGTATGCTTTTTAAATCAACTGATTTAGCAGTCTCATGTAGATTATTTGCTTTAGGGTAGGTAAGATTTCCAGCAAATGAAATTAAAAAACCTAAATCTATACTTTTTTTAGAAAAAGGTATATCGCTAGAAAAACAGTGCATAATTCCTTTAATATTTTTTTTAAATTTCGAAATAATTTTAAGAATATCATCATCTGCTTGTCTATTATGAATTATAACAGGAAGATTTTGATCTACAGCTAGTGATAGCTGAGTTTCAAAAGCTTGCTTTTGAGTTTCTTGAGGGGAGAGGTTTCTATAATAATCAAGGCCAATCTCACCTATAGCAACAACTTTTGGATTTTTTAAAAGTTTTTTAAAGATTTTAAGAGTTTCAGCAGTTAATTGGTTAGAATTATGCGGGTGAATGCCAATACTTGCATAAAGTCCTTTATAGTTTTGAGCAAGTTCAATTGCTTTATAGCAATTATCTATATCAAAACCAACATTTACTATATTGGTTACTTTTTCTTTTTTTGCTCTTTTAATGACTAAATCTCTATCTTTATCAAAACGCCTCGATTGTAGGTGTGCATGAGTATCAATGAACATATTCTCTCACCTAAGTTCTAACAACTAAGCAGTTCTAACTAAATAATTTGTCCTTTAATTAGATTAGTAATATTTTAGTCGCAAAAGGATAAACTTAAAAACTTAGACTATTAAAAAGAATAAATTATCAAGTAACGTGTTTTATGGGGAATATATTTGACAGGACTTCTGGGTACAGGTGCAGTTCTAATAACAGACATAAATCTTATGATTCAAATAGTTTCATTTTTTATATTGCTAATAAGTATGTTATATAAAATTAAAGGAAAAATAAAACTGCATGGATACTTAATGGGGTTAGCAGTTTTACTACATTTTATTACTTTTATTGTAGCGATGGGCCATCATTTTTTGGTGAAATGGAATTCTTCTCAACTTCAACAGATCTTCTTGGAGTTCAAGCTATGTGGATTCATGCTATAACAGGCAGTATTGCACTAATTCTCGGAACAATATTAGTTGGATTATGGATTGTCAATTCATCCAACGTTGCTGGATGTGTGAAAAGAAAGAGAATTATGGATATCACGATCTTGCTTTGGGGATTATCTTTGATTTTTGGAATTGTAACATACTTATCATTTTATATGGGATAACAGCCCAAATTAAAGTCTATTTTTTCAAAAATAAATGACTATAATTGCAGTAACAAAGTTATTTTAAAAATAAAAAAAGATAGTGTAGGCATTATATTTCCGATTTTGTTGTTTGATCAAGTTTTGTTGAAGTATTTTTTCTTCTTTTCAACAATAATAAGATAGCTACAATTAAAATGACTGTGACTACTCCACCGAATACTAATAATATTACCTGATTTTGATTTTCTTGTTGCTGATCAAATAATTGTTCCTCTTCAGCAATTAAATCCACAAAACTAGAAGCTCTAGTTAAGGATATTATTGCTTCCTGAAATTGATCATTAAGTGCAAAAGTATTTGCATTAGTTTTTGCTTCCAAAGCTTGGGAAAGAAGGTTATTAGCTTCTGGACTATCGTAAGTTTGTTCGCTAGTTTGATTTATTTTAGCTGAAACTTGGGTATTGAGATCCAGATAGGTTTTTTCTAGAGAATCAGAGATTTTAAGAGTTAAAATTTTTGAGTCCCAAGAGAAACCTGTAGGTAAAGATCCACCCAGTCCACCATACGATCCATCTATTCCAACAAAATAATCGTGTTCGCCAATACTAGCATTTAGGGGAATTTGAAATAGCATTATCTCAAAAGAGTGGGACCCATAACTTGGAACAATTACAGGATTGTCGGATAGGTCACTCCCTTGAAAATTATCGATGTCCAACCAATCAAAATTGATACCTATGTAATATATTTCAAGGGGTTGGGAGAAATTACTTACAAAAGTGATTCTAGCTGGAGCAAAATCACCTTGATAGTGTAGCTCAGTATCCCATGAAACGTTTACAGATGCTTCATTTGAATTTATTGCAAAAACAAAACTTAAATTTAATATCAAAACGAGACTAAATACACATGTCAGCATTATGTGAGATACTTTCATCAAAGTTACCTTAATAGTAGAGGATATGGTTTTCTATATATGTTTTAACCAAAGTTGATTATGTGGGTTAAAAATTTTTGGTTTTTCTTGATTAAAAATACTTCTCATTTAATGGTAATTAAGAAAAAGGAGAAAAAATTTTGGAAATAATTCTTGTTTAGTAGTTTTCGCACCATACTTCAAAGTATGCTTGAGCATGTTTGCAAACTGGACATTCAGCTGGAGCTTCAGAATTAGAGTGTACATAGCCACAGTTTCTACATTTCCATTGTATCTCTGAATTTTTTTTGAAGACTTTTTTGTGGGTAACGTTTCCAAATAATTTAAGGAATCTTTTTTCGTGATATGCTTCCACTTTGGCTATCATCTTAAATGTATTAGCTATGTCCAAAAAACCTTCATCGACAGCTATTGACGCAAAATTTGGATAAATCGTTCCCCATTCCATTTTTTCTCCTTCTGCTGCAGCTTTCAAATTTAGGGAGGTAGACCCTATTACACCTGCAGGATAGCCTGCAATTATTTCTACATCGCCACCTTGGAGATGTTTAAAGAAAAGTTCAGCATGCTCTTTTTCGTTACCGGCAGTTTCTGTGAAAATTGAAGATATTTGTTCATATCCTTCTTTTTTGGCCTTGGAAGCAAAGTAAGTATATCTGTTTCTAGCTTGAGATTCACCTGCAAAAGCTGCTAAAAGATTTTTCTCAGTTTTACTTCCTTTAAAATCCAATTTAAATCACCTATGACATCAAAAGATTTAATGTGATATAAAAAAATATTTCAATTAAATGATGGAATTTGATGATTAATCTTTTCAATATTCTAACCATTGTTTATACCATTAACATTATTGATTTGAAAGCGAAACGTATATTTTAGTTTGTTTACGCTACTTTTTAAAGATTAACAAACTAGGAGATACCTCTATGGGTGAGGATCAAAAGAAGAATACTATAGATTATCAAAAACTTCTCAATGCAGAAAAAATTCTAACAGAAGATTATTTAAAAAGACTAAAATATCTTCAAGCGGACTATGACAATTTGAAAAAGAGAACTGAACGTCAAATAGTTGAGGCAAAAAAATATTGTACAGAAAACATAATTATACAGCTGCTCGATGTTCAAAATGAACTAGAACTAGCGATTAATAATTCAAAGCTAACAGAATCAAAAGAAGTCATTTTAGAAGGTGTTCAAATGACTCTAAAAAAACTTGAAAAAGTGCTTGATCAGGAAGGTGTCTCCCTCATAGAGTGTAAAAAAGACAATATTTTTGACCCAAATTGTCATCACGCTATTGCTGCCACAGAGCGAGATGATATTGAGGAATGCTTGATAGTTGAAGAAGTTCGAAAAGGCTATAAGATGAAAGAAAAAGTCATTAGACCCAGTTTTGTAAAAGTGGCAGTTAAATCATCCAAAAATAAAAAATCAAAATAATAAAAGGAGAAATAAAATATGAGTAACACAAAAATTGAAAAAAATGTTTTAGGGATAGATCTTGGAACAACTAACTCTGCCGCAGCCATCTATGAAGGTGGTCGAGCAACAGTAATTCCAAGTGCTGAAGGTCCAACAATGGCTGGGAAAATGTTCCCTTCAGTTGTTGCTTTCACAAAAGAAGGACAATTATTAGTTGGCGAACCGGCAAAAAGACAAGCCACAGCTAACACTGAAGGAACCATTTTTGAAATAAAGAGAAAAATGGGAACGGATTATAAAGTAAAAATCAAAGAAAAAGAGTACACTCCTCAACAGATTTCAGCGTTTATTCTTAAAAAAATAAAAAAAGATGCAGAAACTTTTCTAGGTTCTTCTGTAAGAAAAGCGGTCATAACTGTTCCAGCTCACTTTGATGATAACCAACGTCAAGCTACAAAAGATGCTGGCGAAATCGCTGGTTTTGAAGTAATGCGAATTGTTAATGAACCTACTGCT
>JAENXI010000062.1 GCA_016649625.1 Candidatus Bathyarchaeota archaeon | reverse complement strand
TATGATGTAATCGAGGTACGGAGACGCTTTGGCAATGACCTCTTTTTCCGCTACTGAGTCCCCTTAAACATTTTATTGAATACATGAAGTGTAAAAGTTGAAGGGTTTCCTTAGTGTATCGATAAGTAATTGAGATAAATATACACTTTAGTAATGACCTCTTTTTCAGATTCTCATTCCCTTTATGAATTTAAAAGTTAGAATACTGCAAATGAAAAAATTTTCCTATATACTTTAGTTTATTTATTTTAAAAAAAACCGAGTTTGTATACTACTATCCTTTAAAAAAGCAAAGGATTTAGGGGCTGTTTTTTAAGGATGCTCTCTGCTTCCTGAGAAATATGCCCATACACTAATTAGGACTACCGTTATTGTAGCGCCTGCTACTCCAGAAACTACCCATTTGAGATTTATGAGCGCTGGCAATACTGTCAAAGCCCAAGGGATAATAAAATCTGCAGTCAACTGCGCAATTACTCCCGCTAAGAATCCTAAAAGTGCTACTACACCGAATATTTTTACTCTGTCACCCATTTAATTCACCTGTTATTTTAGGATTAGAATAAGCTTCTTTTTAGTCTAACTTACATATTTTTGTCTAATATTGTATTACTGACTACCCCCTGTTTTAATTTTACAATTAAAGCAAAATCCAAGTTTTTCTATCGTGTATATACCTACGTATATATCTGCATATTTTTATCATATTAACAATGTATAAGATCTTTCCCCACGCACCTTAGTGTCCAGAGGTATTTAATTTGTCAGAAAGATTCGCAAAAAAATGGGAAACTAAGCGTGGCGATGAGCCATTTACAACTCGTATTAAAGATGCAGTAAAACCCCCAGGTCCACTCAAACCAAGACTTGATTTTGCAGTTAGAAGAATTGATCTTCAGGTCCAAAAATTAGATCAAGCTACTGAGAGATTTAGTCAAAGAGACAAAGCAATTTTCGCTAGAATAGTTAATGCTTACACAAAACATGACACTGCGCGAGCAAACGTTTTTGCAAACGAACTTGCAGAAGTTCGTAAAATGGAACAATTAATTATAAATGGAAGACTAGCTCTTGAACAAATAACCCTACGATTACGAACAGTATCTGAACTTGGTGATGTCGTATCAACCCTAGGACCAGCAGTTGGTGTCCTACGAAGTGTAAGATCAGGATTAGTCAGTGTTTTCCCTGAAGCAGAAAATGAACTAGGTGAAATTGGTAACATGCTAAGCGGAATCATGATGGAAGCTGGACAAGGTTCAGGAATGACTTTGAATTTCGATTCAGTAAATGAAGATGCATCAAAAATACTCGAAGAAGCAGCAACAGTTGCAGAACAGAAAGTGAAAGACAAGTTTCCAGATTTGCCACCAGGCATGCCGTCAATGGCAACTCAGAAAGCAAAGACAGAGAGTTTCTAACTTAAAGGAGGAACATAATGTCACAAAACTCCAACCTTTTTCTTTCAATTGGTAAACCAATTAGGGATGAGTATGGTCAAACAATCGGTAAAATTGCTTCTTTTGCATTAACACCTAGTGGAAAATTTGATTCCGTATTTATTGAATTTAGCAATGGAAAATTTTCAAAACAATCCATGGAACACCTAAAATTTAATGGTGCTGAAGTCACATTTCTCTCAAAAATAAAGACGCAAGCTAATGTTCTTTGTAATCAAATTCCTTTGATATGGCGAAAAAATCAAGCTCTCAAAGATTTAGCGGAAAAAAGGAAAATTTCACCAGATCTATATCGAGAAATTCAAAAAAACTTTGAAGGCGTTCTTACTCAATTAAAAAGTGATGCTCAGAGTTTAATAGAAAAAAGTAATGACGAAATAGCTCAATTCGAAAAAGAAATGAGTGCTCTTAGTTATGCTGTCGTAAATCTTGAACTTGAACATGAAATAGGTCAAATCGATGACGAGTCATATAAATCTGCTTTTGAGATGCTGCAAGAAAACCTAAAACGTGTAAGTTCACGAAAAAGTGATATTGTTAATACAAAGGGTAAACTTTCTAATTTAATGTTGGGTGATTCACCTAAACTCGAATCTACCACCTCTTTAGAGCATGTATCCTTAGGTACTGAACCAATTCTACTTGAGACTGAGACTGTTGATTCTGATGATGCTATTGTTGAGACATTTAATAATGATACTACTTCTGATGAAGTTATTGATGATCCAGAACCGCCAGTAGTAGTCTATGTCAAAGAAGTAGGACAAGCTGGAATATAACAAAAAAATTAACTAAGAGGTCGAGGGGAAACAACTATTAGAGGTTTAAGTAATTCGACCCCTCCACCTGTACGTGAAGTAGCCTTAAAATCTATGCAAACTCTTGAAGTTCAAAAGCGTAAACTAGAGCAAGCTAGTTATAGGCTTAAACAGAGAGATCGTGGACTTTTTGAATCTTGCATGCGCGCTCAACAGAAAAATAATAAAGGACGCGCTGCAATGTGTGCGAATGAAATTGTAGAAGTACGTAAGCTTATAAAATTTCTTTATAGCGTTCAGTTAGCTATTGAACGAGTTATTCTTAGACTTGAAACAATCAAAGAACTAAGTGACATAATCATTGACCTAAAACCTGCTCTTAAATTGCTAAAAAATGTTTCATCAGATCTATTCCAAGTTCTCCCTGAAGTTTCTAACGAGTTAAACAATGTTAATCAAACAATTCAAGAGACACTTTATGCGACCAAAATAACTACCAATGACTCTCTAATACCAGTAGGCCAAAAAACAGAGGCTGGGCAGGAAATATTGCAAGAAGTTTCTAATCTCATTGAACAAAAACTATCTGAATCTTTACCTGAACCTCCCACATTTACATCTATAGAAACTGAAGCTCCAATTAAGGAACTTGTTGCATTAACCGCAAGTTCTTCAGAAATGACAGAAAGTGAAACTAGTGAATTCGTCAGAGATGCATCAAAAGCTTTATTTTCTTATAAAAAATGTGAAATTAAGGAAATTTCTTTTAAAGTTGAAAAACCATCTCTTGAAGAAGTACTTCTTGAGTATGTGAGAAAGAGCAATGGAGAGATCGATTTATCCCGATGTTCAAGTGAACTCGAGACTTCAAATGAAGAAATCCAAAGAACCCTTGAAACTTTGGGAACAAAAGGAAAAATAAAAATTGAATTAAAATCTCCTGAATAAAACGGTGTAAAAGATGAGTGCCTCAAGTGAACTTGAAAAAGCAGCAACTGCATATGCATTAGATGCAGTAAAGTCAGATAAGAAAGGTGCAAAAGGCAGGGCGATTACTCTATATCAAAAAGCAATAGAGAGCCTTTTACGGCTTGTACAACTTTATCCAGACTATGGTCTTAACAAAGTCTATGTTCAAAGAGCAATGGCGTACCAAGAACGAATCAAGATTCTTCAAAGTTCTGTTGGTCTATCTCGCATGGAAGTTGAGTCAGAGGACTCAGACGAAAGTTTAACCAAACCAATAGGTGATACTACTGGGACATCAAAAAATGGGGAACTTGTTGTTACTGAAAAACCTCAGGTAACCTGGGGAGAAGTTGTAGGTCTAGATACTGCTAAAAAAGCAGTTAAAGAAGCAATAGTTTATCCTGTTCAGAGACCCGATCTGTTTCCATTAGGGTGGCCTAGAGGAATACTTCTTTTCGGACCTCCAGGTTGTGGTAAAACTTTACTTGCTGCTGCAGTCGCAACAGAAATTAACGCGAATTTCTACTCAATTGACGCGGCTTCTGTGATGTCAAAATGGCTTGGCGAAGCTGAAAAAAACGTTGCCAAATTATTTGGATCAGCAAGAAAGTCTTCCCAAGAAGGTAAACCCGCAATCGTTTTTATTGATGAAGTAGATTCTTTAATGGGTAAACACATGAATGAGGTTGGCGGTGAGATTCGTGTTCGCAACCAATTTCTCAAAGAAATGGACGGAATCATGGACAAAGGCAGAAAATTACATGTTTATGTTATTGGCGCTACCAACAAACCTTGGGATTTAGACTGGGCTTTTATTCGTAGATTCCAAAAAAGGATTCTAGTTCCTCTTCCAGATCATCATACTCGCTTGATGATGCTAAAGCTTTATACAAGCAATCTTGAAATCGAACAAACAGTTGATTTGCATGAATTAGCTCGACTTTCTGAAGGCTTTTCAGGAAGCGATATTAGAGATGTTTGTCAATCAGCACAATTGAATCTAATCGGTGAATTTTTTGAAACCGGAAAAGCAATGGACAAAGCTGCACATCCCAGAAGTCTAAACATGGAAGACTTTCGAAAAATATTCGATGCACGTAAACCTAGTGTTTCCTTAGATATGTTAGCGCTATACAACAAATGGTTTGATGCTTTTAAAGCACTTTAGGAGGACTCAAAAAAAAAGAACTTAACTAACAAAGGGTTGGGTGGAAAGATTTAGAGACTTATCTTTTTGCTTGCTCTCCCTTCTCCCCCCTCAAAAAATAACTCTAAATCCCACAAACCAACAACCCTTCAAAGTTATCATTTTTTTAGTGATGATTCAACGATATCTGCCAGTTTTTGAGGATTGGTTAAACCATTTGCATATGGGATTTTTAGATTGGAATTATTTGTTGCGTAAGAGCCACTAAAAGCTAGTATTGGTCTAAATAATTCTATTGCATTTTTTACTTCTTGATTCGATTTAACTACCACTATTTTTGGAATACTATTTCTTGTGCCGACTAGTTTTTTTAATCCCTCAATTATCACTAGTTCGCACTTCTCACATCTCTCTAATAATTTTTCAAGTGGAATCTTATCAAATTGAATTTTTTCTATTTTAGCGATTTCGGTTGCTGCTACACTAATTACTGTTTTTGCGCCAGCCTTGGCGAATTTCCAAGTGTCTTTTCCAACAGTGTCAATTGTAAAATCTGGTTTAGAAATGTGTTTTATAACAGCAATGTCATGACCTCTTTTAGTTAATTCCCTAACCAAATTTTCTATGGTTGTTGTTTTACCAGATTTTTTGCTTCCAACAACAGCAATAACTTCCATACTATATTCTTTCCTTTACTACTGCATTTCTTCTTTGAATATTTTTTCAAGCATTTTTTTGTTAATTTTTAATTCATCAGCTAAATTTTTAACGAGTTTAACATAAGTTCTAAACAAGCTTTCTAGTATTTCGATTTTCTCATTTTCTGAAAGTTGGCTTTCTTCTGCCAGTAAAAGTGCAAACCATCTTCCAAGAGTTGTAAGTTGATAAGTTTTTACCCAAATTATCCGATTTTTTTTCTCGGTTTTTTCCATTTGTTCTGTTAGAACACCTAGACTAGTAAGTGCTTTTAGATTTCCAATTATTGTTTTATTTGAGTAATTCAAAGATTCAACTAAGTCTTTTTGATAAAGGGTTTTTGATATTCCTTGTTTTAAAGAAAATCTTAAAACATCTACGCTTGCCTTGGATCCGAAGATTGCGCTTAGTATTTTATCTTTTTTTTCTGTAGGAAGAAATACTACATACGGATGTAATTTTTCGGGCATTTGTTCTTCACTTTATAGCTCTTTTTTGTAACCTTTAAGGGCTTCTGTTGTTTAATCTGGTTTGTTGAAAATTGATTGCGAATGCAGAATGTTTATATGTCGTAAGCGATATCGTAAGCGATAATTGGATGGGCTAAATTGTCAAATCACGACGGTAGAACTGTAGGACTTCCACGAGGCCTTCTCAGATTTCTGGTCTTAAACATGTTAAGAGAAAAACCTATGTCTGGGACGGAAATTGTAGCGATAATAGAAAAACAAACAGAGGGCAACTGGAAACCTAGTTCTGGATCAATTTATCCCTTACTTGCTTGGTTATCAGATAAAGGATTTACGAAAGAATTACCTAAAGAACAAGATGGACTCAAAAGATATAGTTACACAACATTGGGGAACAAATTTCTAAAAGAACAACTAATTCTGGCTGAAGATTTTCAAAAAAAAATGGAATTTCTCGCTCCATTATTGGTTAAAGGAC
>JAENXI010000061.1 GCA_016649625.1 Candidatus Bathyarchaeota archaeon | reverse complement strand
TCGGCAGCGTTTTTAATCATGTTTTAGTACATCAAACCGTTGAAGGCTTAGAAGCTAAGAAACAACTTGAAATTGCTGGAGATTATCCAGACATGCTTTTCGGATGTATTGGTGGTGGTAGCAGTTTCTCAGGCTTTTTCTGGCCTTTCTACTACGATAAAGTAGCTGGCAAAGCACCAAAAGAAACAAGATTTGTAGCGATAGAAGCAACAGCTTGTCCTAAAGTTACCAAAGGGGAATATGTGTACGATCATGGTGATACTGCAGGAATAACTCCATTGGTTCCAATGCACACTCTAGGTCATGACTTTATACCCGCTCCAATTCATGCAGGCGGACTGCGTTATCACGGGATTGCGCCTACATTAAGTGTTTTGCGTAGCGAAAATTAGATAGAAGCCAAAGCATACAATCAAATTGAAGTATTTGATGCCGCTAAACTTTTCCTTCAAACTGAAGGAATCATTCCTGCTCCGGAACCCTCTCATGCTATTAAAGCTGTAATTGACGAAGCACTAAAATGTAAAGAAACTGGTGAAGAAAAGACCCTAGCCTTTGTACTTTGTGGTCATGGTCACTTCGACATGCAAGCATACGATTCTTACCTATCTGGAAATCTGCTTCCTTATGAATATCCTGCAGAAAAAGTTGCGGAAGCTATGCAAAAACTGAAACGCCGTTATCCATGGCTTGACGAAGTTAATAAAAAATATATCTAAAAAAATAGTAAACGATAGCAAGAGACTGATGTTGAAATTTACATCATCTTTTTTGTTATTTATTTTCTGTTTTTCCTTTTTTGTTTTAAAAGACTTATTTTGAGAAATTTTAGTTTGTATAGGTCAAAAGAAAAATAATTACTGATTGAATCAAGAATTGATGGTAAATTGAAAACTTTGGGTTTTATTATTAATCCAGTAGCTGGTATGGGTGGAGCTGTAGGCCTTAAAGGAACTGATGGAAACGATATTCTAAATAAAGCTATAAGCTTAGGAGCAAAACCGATTGCTTCAGACAGAGCCGAAAAATTTCTCCTAGAATTGGGTACTCTTATGCCAAATGTACAACTTTTTGTTGGAGGGGGTAATATGGGGGAAAAGAACGCTAAAAAATCTGGTTTTGAATACAGGATTTATGGAAAAAGCAAAAAATCAACAACTTCAGATGATACTATAAAAATAGCATCTGCTCTGGCCAAGTTGGATTTGGATCTTATAGTATTTTGTGGCGGTGATGGAACAGCTCGTGATATAGAAAAAGCAGTTAATCTCTCTATCCCTGTTTTAGGCGTTCCAACAGGAGTAAAAATGCATAGTGGTGTTTTTGCAGTAAATCCACGCGCTGCAGCCAAAATCGCGGCAAAGTTTCTGACTGGTAAGGTACCTGTAAAAGAAACAGAAGTTATGGATGTGGATGAGCAGGCATTTAGAAATGGTCACCTGTCTGCACATCTTTATGGTTATGTTCTATCTCCATATGAACCTCTTTTGTTGCAAGGAAACAAGATGGGGAGCCCGACAACAGAAAGTGAATTACGTAATCAAGCTGCCATATCGGTTTATGTTATTGAAAACATGATAGATAATATACTCTATATTATTGGTCCGGGAACTACAACCAGAACAATAACTGATCTTTTGGACGCAAATAAAACTCTTCTAGGTGTTGATCTTCTCTATAACAAAAAAATCATAGCCAAAGATGTGAATGAAAAAAAAATATTAGACACGATAAATGGAAAAAAAGCAAAAATAATAGTGACACCGATTGGAGGCCAAGGGTTTGTGTTTGGTAGAGGAAATCAACAGATAAGTTCTACTGTACTCAAAGCAGTAGGTTTGGATAATATTATTGTCGTATCTTCCAAAAGCAAATTATCAGGTTTACAGCATCTAAGAGTTGATACAGGTGATCAAAAATTGGATGATTTATTTAGAGCAAAAAACCTTAAAGTAATAACTGATTATGGAATTGAACATACAATAAAAGTTGAATGATAAACTCCTTATTTTATCATCAACTTGATAATAACTGCTAGACATCTTCAAATATTTAATTGGTGAAACAATAATCAATAAAGAGAGTATGAAAATTTGATTTCAATTAATATGCCTATAATTGGAGAAGATGAGGTTAAAGCTGTTGTTGAAGTATTAAGGAATGGTCCATTAACTAGTGCTCTGGGTACAGGTCCCAAAGTTACTGATTTTGAAAAAGAATTTGCAAAGTTTGCTAATGTTTCATATTCTATAGCGGTTAATACTGGTACTTCAGCTTTGCATTTAGCTATTGTTTCAGCTGGTGTAAAACCGGGAGATGAAGTAATCCTGCCAAGTTTTACATTTGTTGCAACCGCCGAAGCTGTAGTGATGGCGGGTGGAAAACCTGTTTTCGTTGATATAGATCCCAAATCCTTCAATATTAATCCTAATAAAATTGAAGAAAAAATCACTCCTAAGACTAAAGTCATAATGCCTGTAGATCTTTTTGGTCTACCTGCTGATTTAAATCCTATTCGAGAAATAGCTATAGATCGAGATTTAGTTGTAATCGAGGATGCCGCTCAGGCGCATGGCGCAAAATATTCTGGAAAACCAGTTGGGTTATTATCTGATGCAACATGTTGGAGCTTTTATGCTAGTAAGAATATGACGACCGGAGAAGGTGGTATTATTACCACTAATAATGATGATATGGCCGAATCTTTGAGAATGTTAAGGACACATGGAGAAAAATCGAAATACTCCTCACTGACACTAGGATATAATTATCGCATGTCAGAAATGCAAGCAGCTTTAGGATTGGTCCAATTAAATAAATTACCATCTTTTGTAGCTAAACGTACTGCTCATGCAAAAAAACTTACTAAACTTCTCTTAAAAGAAAAGCGTCTAGAACTACCTTTCGATACAGAAGTTATGACTAGCGGTTGGAATCTTTATACTGTTAAGATCAAAAATTCAGATGAAAAAGAACGAGATAGAATTGTTAGTGCACTTAGACTAAATGGTATTGGTGCTGCAGTTTATTATGTTAATCCTGTGCATCTTATGCCTTTTTATAGAGAAAATTTTGGCTTGTATAATCTCCCTGAGACTGAAAAAGCTGCAAAAAAAGTGTTTTCTCTACCCGTTCATCCAGGCCTCCAAGAATCTCAAATCGAATACATCGCCCAAACTTTAATCAATTTATTATAAAATTTTATTGAATAAAATAATGGATGATTAAACGAAACTGCAAGAGTTAAATACTCACTTAAGTTTTTATTTCAGCCTATAAGATAGCATCTGACTGATGTTCTATGGAGCCGAAGAAACAATGACTGAGAATACTAACATCGCAAGAATCAAAATTCGTTTTTCAATTACTGATCTAGGGGAAGCCGAAGGTGAACTTGCAAGATTTTTAGCTCCCAGATCTATAGATGCAATACTTCGTAAACTACCTTTTGAAGGAAGGACAACTTTATGGAAAGAAGAAGTATATTTCGAAATACCTGTTAAACTAGGTTTAGAAAAGCCGAAATCAAAGGTAGAAGAAGGCACTATCGCATTTTGGCCCATCGGAAGTGCTTTCTGTATATTTTTTGGGCAGTCCCAACCTTATAGCCCCGTTACTATATTAGGAAAAATAACTAAAAATTTAGAACTATTCAAGCAGATAAAAAATAGTAACGTCATAAAAGTTGAATTATTTGTTTAGTAAGCTAAAGCAGCGTCTTCCCACATCTGTAGCAAACGTTTGCATTCATCTTTAATGTTTTTATTTTTGCTCTCTTTTTCTAATTTCTCTAAAAATCCTATTCTTTTATCTACTGAACGTTTCTCTGCTTGTCCACCATAATACTCTTTGCCTTCAAGGTATTCTTTCATATGATTTACTTTTTGAATGAAAAGACTTGCAGCATCAACAGGATTTTCAACTGCAAATTTGTTTGCCCATATAACCGCTTCTGTCTCTCGAAGTTGTGTTAAACCATCGATTTCAGTTATTTCTCTGATATAAGTTCTTAGTAACTCATAATATCCCACAGTTCTTAACAAATCAAGAGATTGGTTAACTTTTTCTTTAAATTCTGGTGTTCCTTCAACTTTTAACTCATGTTTGTAACCTTCATCGATGAGTTTTTTTGCTTTTTCTACTTCATCTGTAGTATAAACTTTTTCAGGAAATTTCAATATTATTCCTCAATATGGTCAAAGTAGAAATGGAACTTTTGTAGCGAGATAAATAACTATTCTTCTACCGGTTTGTATATTTTAATTGAATTATTACCTGATACCAATTGCACTGCTCCATTTTGTTCGAGTTGTTCCAAGAAATCTTTTGCTGCACTTATTATTATGTTAAATTTCGTCGAAACTGCAAAAGGTGTCAGTACCTTCATCTTCTTTATTTCACTAACTATTTTCTTATTTTTTACACTTGGAGGGGTTATACCTACTATTTTTTTATCTTTTGTAAATGTCTTTTTATCTTTTTTCTTCTTATCTGAGGATTTGTCTTCTTCACTTCTTCTAGATTGAGCACGCTCGATTTGTTTTAGACTGAGTTTTTTTTGGCCGCCCATTATTTTGTCTTCCTTTGCTATATTTTTATGAATTAAAAGGGCTCAGTTATTTCAACATTGTGTCTGTTTTTCCACTCTTTAAGTGGAATTCCCATTTTACTTTCAATATTTGGTCTATGAATAGAATTCATTGTGCAAAACGGGATTATCCTTCCATCTGGTATAGCATAGTGTATTACACATCTCTGAACACGTTCCAGATCAAAATTATAAGGATCCATAAAATGCATAGATGATAACAGAATAGTATTTCTTTGCAGATCACCTAATGCCTTATAATCTCCTTCTTTAAGAACTCGTAATAAATATTTTCTCAGAAAACCAAATTTTACATGCCTGGCAGCTGTAAGAAGACGCAGTTTAGCTTTATTCTTACTGCCTTTCTCAGCTAATTCGTAAATCTTTTTCATACTTGCAATGAATTTATCCGTATTAGCATATCGAGTTATAGGCGTAATTTTTTCGCCTTCTATAACAAGATATGTAGCTAATCCACAGTGAGGATGTGCAGTAAACTCAACGTATCGTTTATCTTTTAGAGCTCCGATGGCTTTCGAAACTGGAACAACTGTAGGAACAGGATAAAAATCTGAAACTTTAATTTCTCCGTTTGTTTGCTCTTCTACCAGTCTAGTAAAATCAGGAATTGTAATGCGCATTTTATCTCTCTCTTCTTGAGGAAGTCGCCCACAGAGTGAAATCGGTTGAACATTTATGCATCGTACAACATCAAAGTTTTTAGCTGCAAATTTTATTATGTCCCCTAATTGACTATCATTTACACCTTTTACTAAAGTGACAACTAATACCAAACTATGAAGCCCTGCTTTTCGACAATTTTCGATTGCCTTCATCTTTTTTTCAAGGAGATCAATTCCACGAATAAATTTGTACACATCAGAAGTTAATCCGTCAAATTGCAGATACACTGTACTAACTCCTGACTCTTTCAATTTCTTGCAGTAATCCACACTTTGTGCAAGTCGTATTCCATTAGTATTAATCTCTACATGACGAAAACCAATTTCTTTGGCTTTTTCAATTAATTCGAATAAATCCTTTCGAATTGTAGGTTCACCACCAGAGAACTGCAATGCTGTAGCCGGAACTGGATCATTTTTTCGCAAGTTTTTTAACATACCTACGATTTCCTCTTTACTAGGTTCATAAACATAACCTGCTGAAGCAGCATTAGCAAAACATACTGGACAAGTAAGATTACATCTATTTGTTATGTCAATAATAGCGAGAGCTGTGTGTGATTTGTGCTCAGTACAAATCCCACAATCATTAGGACACCCCTTTTCCTTTTTTGTATGAGGATTATTCAGGCCCTCACCGTCGTATCTCATTTTTTCTGCCTTCATATACTGATCATAATCTGACCAGTACAACTCTTGAAAAGAACCATGTTTAGGACACTGTTTTTTAATATACACTTTATTAT
>JAENXI010000060.1:3026-6116 GCA_016649625.1 Candidatus Bathyarchaeota archaeon | reverse complement strand
CATTGGAATGCATGGAAATCCAGTGGCGAACAAATTATTGTGTGAAGCTGATGTTGTATTAGCTATTGGAACAAGATTCTCTGATAGAGCAACTGGGACATTAGATACGTTTTGTTCATCTGCAAAAATAATACACGCGGATATTGATGCAGCAGAAATTGGAAAAAACATTGAGATAGACATACCCATTGTTGCAGACGCAAAAAAAACACTCAGAGAACTTAACAACAGAATATTAAAACAGGTAAAAAACAGAGAAGAAACTCCATGGAAAATTCGCGTGAAAGAAACAAAACAGCAACTTAATCAACCTCCCAACAAAAATGATAAAAGTCTAAATCCAAAGTCTTTGCTTTATAAACTAAGAAGCATACTACCAAAAGACACAATAGTCACAACAGAAGTTGGCCAAAACCAAATGTGGTCAGCACTATATTTTAATGCATTAAAACCAAGAACTTTCATAAGTTCTGGTGGATTAGGAACAATGGGTTTTGGTTTCCCTGCAGCTATAGGAGCTAAAGTCGCTTGTCCAAACAAACCTGTGGTGGATATAGCAGGGGATGGAAGTTTTAGAATGACAGAACAAGAGCTTGCAACATCAGTTACAGAAGATATTCCAGTAATTGTCATAGTTTTAAACAATTCAGTGTTAGGTATGGTAGCTCAGTGGCAAAGATTATTTTTCAAGAAAAGATATTCTGCAATAAAATTAGGAAACAGCCCAGATTTTGTTAAACTAGCTGAGGCTTATGGAGCACAAGGTCAAAGAGCAGAATCGTTAAAGGAGGTCTCAGAAGCAGTTAAAAAAGCCCTAAAAAGTGATGTCACAACAGTTATTGACATACCAATATCATCAGAAGAAGATGTTGCACCAATGGTTCCACCAGGATGTGGAATAAATGCACAGGTAGGTAAGTATTAATGGAAACATCAAATACAAAAGTTATCGCAGCTATAGTGGAGAACAAGCCAGGTGTACTCCAATGTATTGCTAATATGTTCAGAAGAAGAGGATTTAATATCGAAAGCATTACGGTAGGTCACACCGAGAAAAAGGGGTTAGCTAGAATGACAATAACCCTAAGCGGTGACGACAAGACTATAGAACAAGTAGTAAAACAAATGAACAAACTTATCGACGTTATAAAAGTTAATTATTTAGAAAAAGAAAATATTGTCGCTAGAGAACTAGCTCTTGTTAAAGTAAAAGTACTTGATTCCAAGACTAGATCAGACGCCATTAACTGCGTAGAAGTTTTCAGAGGTCGAGTAGTCGATGTATCACCAGAATCTTTAACAATCGAGATAACTGGCACCCCCGATAAGATAGACGCATTTCTAAACTTGATGAGAATCTATGGAATAATGGAGTTAGCCAGAACTGGTTTAACTGCGCTCTCACGTGGAGCCAAATCTATCAGAATTGACGAATAAAAACACTGAACAAAGTGGAAAGGCTTAACTCTTTGTCAATCAAAGTTGAGCGATACATATCAATCTCATCAAATTGAAATTGAATATCTCAAACGGAGGTATAAAAAGTGAACATTACAGAAAAAATCTTAGCAAAATCAGCTGGCGTAAAAAATGTTCAACCCGGTGATATTATTGATAGCTGTGTAGATATTTTAATGATACATGATTTGACAGGCCCACTAGCAGTCAAATCTTTTGAGAAAATTGGCATAAAAAAAGTCTGGAATAATCAAAAAATCATAGTTGTATTAGACCATCAAATACCAGCAGAATCAATCAAAGCAGCAGAACTACATAAAACCATGAGAAATTTTGCTAAAAAGCAGAAATTAAAGATTTATGATGTGGGAAAAGGCGGTATTTGCCACCAAGTATTACCGGAAAAAGGTCATGTACTTCCTGGGAAAATTATTTTGGGAGCCGATTCTCACACATGCACTTACGGTGCATTTGGAGCTTTTGCTACAGGCATAGGTTCAACTGAAGCGGCTTCAGTCATGACTACTGGCAAAATTTGGCTGAAGGTACCAGAATCCATTAAAATAAATGTGAAGGGAAAATTCAAAAAATTTGTTACGCCTAAGGATCTGATATTATTTATAGTTGGAAAGTTAGGTGCAGGTGGTGCAATATATAAGAACATCGAATTCTCAGGTTCAACAATATCCACAATGGGTATGTCAGGAAGAATGACTGTGTGCAATATGGCTGTAGAGATGGGTGCTAAAAATGGAATTATCGAACCAGACAAAACCACTAAAAGATTTTTAGAGGGAAGGATAAAACAACCTAAAAAGGCTTTTGAACTCTTCAGAAGTGACTCAGATTCTATTTATGAACAGACAGTGGATATCGATGTAACAGATCTAGAGCCACAGATTGCCTGTTCACCATCAGTGGATAACATAAAAGTTGTTTCGGAAGTAGATAATATTCAGATTGATCAAGCCTTTATCGGTTCATGCACTAATGGAAGAATAGAAGATTTACGACTAGCTGCTAAAATCCTAAAAGGCAAAAAAGTAAAAGATAATGTAAGAACTCTTGTGATTCCAGCTTCTCAAGAAGTCTATCTACAGGCATTAAAAGAGGGATTAGTAGAAACATTCACAGACTCTGGTGCTTTTGTCTGTGGCGCAACATGTGGACCTTGCTTAGGTGGACACATAGGTATACTCGCTGAAGACGAGGTCTGTGTTAGCACATCAAATCGTAATTTCATCGGCAGAATGGGTAGCAAAGAAGCTAAAGTGTATCTAGCCTCACCAGCGACGGTTGCAGCTTCCGCAATAGCAGGCAGAATAATTGATCCACAAAAAGTGGAGGTTTAAAAAAATGAAAATAAATGGAAAAGCAGTAAAATTCGGAAACAATATTGATACAGATGTGATTCTGCCCGGAAAATATTTAGTTCTAGTCGAACCTAAAGAGTTAGCAAAACACGCTATGGATGGAATAGATCCACAATTTCCTGAAAAAGCTAAAAAAGGCATAATTGTAGTTGGTGGCAAAAACTTTGGTTGTGGTTCAAGCAGAGAACAAGCTCCAATTGCCTTAAAATATTCTGGTGTAAAATGCGTAATAGCAGATAGTTTTGCAAGAATTTTCTTT
>JAENXI010000060.1:0-2929 GCA_016649625.1 Candidatus Bathyarchaeota archaeon | reverse complement strand
TCCGAAACGCAATAAATATCGGATTACCTGTAATTGAATGTGAAGGCATATCAAAAATAGTCGACAATAATGACGATCTTACTATAGATATTAATCAGGGAAAAATTTCAAATAATACAAAAGACAAAAATCTTCAAGTAAACAAGCTTCCACCATTCATCATCGAGATTCTAAATGATGGGGGGTTAATAGAAAACTTACGAAGGAGAATAAACAAAAATGAATGAGTATAAAATATCGGTGATATCCGGGGATGGAATAGGTCCTGAACTGACTGACGCAACCATGGAAGTGTTGAATTCAGCACAAAAGAAATTTGATATAAAATTAAACATGATTGAAGCAGAAGCAGGAGACATATGCTTACAAAAAAGAGGGGTCCCTCTACCTGAGAGCAGTGTACAAAAAATCAAAGAATCCCATGCATGTTTAAAGGGTCCTGTTGGAGAAACAGCCGCAGATGTAATAGTTAAGCTCAGATTAATGTTTGATTTGTATGCCAATCTAAGACCAATTAAAACATATCCTACAATAATTTCTACTCAGCAGAACATAAACATGATATTCGTTAGGGAGAACACTGAAGATGTTTACAAAGGTCAAGAATTTTCAATTGGAAAAGATACTACCGTATGTCTTAGGGTTATTACAAGAAGAAATTGTGAACGCATAGCCAAAAAGGCTTTTGAAATAGCTAGAAAAAGAAATAATAAAAAAAAGGTTACTGCAATCCATAAAGCTAATGTCATGCGCGTAACTGATGGATTATTTGCTTCTGTTTGCAGAGAAACAGCAAAACAATACCCGGAAATTAGTTTTAATGAATTGTATGTCGATGCTGCAGCTATGAGATTAATAAAAGAACCACAAAAGTTTGATGTACTAGTAACTACGAATATGTTTGGAGACATCTTATCTGATGAAGCAGCTCAACTTATAGGAGGATTAGGAATGGCTCCGGGAGCAAATCTTGGTGATAGTTTCGCGTTGTTTGAGCCTATTCATGGTTCAGCTCCTAACAGAGCTGGTAAACAAACTGCAAACCCAATTTCGATGATCTTAGCAGCTAAAATGATGCTAGATTGGCTAGGTGAAAAATATAATGATCAAAACTGCATTAATGCAGCTACAGCAATAGAAAACGGAGTTATTAAGACACTTCGCGAAGGACCAACTATTCCAGATTTAGGTGGAAAAACCACAACAATAGGAATGGCAAAAGGCATAGCTGATGCCTTAACCTTAGAAGTTGGTTAAAAAAATATGAGTATTAAAAATGTAAAGTATATTCGAATTTTTGACACTACACTACGGGATGGAGAACAAACTCCAGGTGTAACACTAACTGTAGAAGATAAAATTGAGATAGCACATCAACTAAATAATCTTGGAGTAGACGTAATCGAAGCAGGTTCACCCATGTCATCAGATGGTGAAAAGAAAGTTGTCAAGGCAATAGCAAAAGAGGGATTAAAAAGCGAAGTATGTGCTCTAGCACGCGCTACAAAGGGAGATATCGATAAAGCAATAGACTGCGATGTTGATTTAATCCACATGTTTATTCCAACGTCTCCAGTTCAAATGAAGTATGCAGTAAATTTAACTCCCAACCAAGTCCTATCCGCAACTGTAGACATGATTGAATACATAAAAAGACATGGATTAAAATGCGAATTTTCTCCTATGGACGCTACAAGATCTGAGATGCCATTTCTAAAGCAGGTGTGTCAAGCTGCAGAGAAATCAGGCGCAGACATGATTAACATTCCAGATACTGTTGGTATTATGATACCTAAGAATATGAGTAATTTTATTCAAGAACTTAAATCAACAATTAAAGTTCCAATTAGTATACATTGTCATGATGATTTTGGTATGGCAGTAGCAAATTCTTTAGCGGCTGTTGAAACAGGAGCTTCTCAAGTTCATTGTACAATTAATGGTCTGGGAGAAAGAGCGGGAAACGCCTCTTTAGAAGAAATAGTTATGGCACTTCATATGATTTACAAAATTAAAACAGGTATCAACTCAAGATTACTCTATAGCACCTCTAGAATTGTTTCCACATTAACAGGTTTATTTGTTCAAGCCAACAAAGCAATTGTCGGAGAGAATGCGTTTGCGCATGAATCAGGAATTCACACTCGCGGTGTTACAGTTAATCCTTTGACATTTGAACCTATTAAACCTGAATTAGTGGGTCGAAAGAGAAAACTAGTTGCAGGAAAATTAGCTGGAACAAGTGGAATAAAAACAGAACTAGAAGAAATCGGAATAAAACCAACTGAAAATCAACTTAAAGAAATTGTAAAGAGGATTAAAGATTTAGGCGACAAAGGAAAAATGGTAACAGACGCAGATCTACTAGCCATTACTTCTGCAGTAATTGGAGAAGTGATTGCTGAAGAAAAGATTGTTGATCTTTGCGATTTGGCAGTTATGACAGGTATTAAAGTGATACCAACAGCCTCCGTAAGGCTGGTTTTAGATGGAATCGAGTATAAGGCAGCTGAAACAGGTGTAGGTCCTGTAGATGCCGTATTAAAAGCCATCCAAAAACTAACTCGAAATCTTGTCAAAATAAGTTTAAAAGAATATCGATTGGAAGCTATAACAGGTGGGTCAAACGCAGTTGCTGAAGTTGTTATAAAGGTAGAGGACGATAGAGGAAACGTAATATCAGCTCGGGCAGCCAGAGAAGATATAGTAATGGCTAGCGTCGAAGCGATGATAAATGGAATAAATAAGTGTTTAATAAAAAATCGAAAACAGGTAAATAAAAAGTGAAAATAGCCTTTCAAGGAGAAAGGGGAGCCTACAGCGAGAATGCCATTTACACCTTTTTTGGTGAAGATGTACAGGTTGAACCACGAAAAGACTTAAGAGAAGTTTTTGAAAGTGTCACTAACCAAAAGTCAGAATTTGGAAT
>JAENXI010000005.1 GCA_016649625.1 Candidatus Bathyarchaeota archaeon | reverse complement strand
CATCGGGATTAGAGTATTTTACTTTTGGACCCTCTTGCTGTAATAAATCGAAAACTTTCCAAAATTCTGCACTATTTAGCTTGTCATGATGTATTACCTTTTCAACAGTATCTTCTCGAATCTCTAACAACTTTTTTTTCCGATTAAGAAATCTAATTAAATCTTTATTGAAGATTCTCCCTTCCTCCTCTATCTTCAATATAATTTAGTCAAAATAGCATATAAGAGAAATTGCGAATCAGGAATATTTCATATAACGAAACTCACTTGGACCATAATCCAATTCGATAATAAAGGTTCAAAAGGAATTCCATACAAAAATTGAAAAAATGTTAAATGGTCCCCAAATAAAAAATTTACTAAATTAACAGTTGAAACAATATTTTTTGTTAATGTTTACAGTAAACCAAGTAGGATGTTCAATCATATCTGCTAATTGTTAATCACGATTATCGAGAAAACCGGCGAGCATACAAACCACAAATGTACCATATTACAAAATTCAAAATTTCAGTTTATCTGAAAGTCTAGCTCCGATTTCCATAATTTTGGATACTAGAAAATCAAAATCTTTTTCATTACTTCGATGATTAAATATTGCAACTCGCATAACAGATTGATCTACCAGAGTTGTCCAAGATAAAACTGCAATCCCCTTTTCTTGGAGTTCAATAACAATTTTCCTGTTTAATTCATTTAAATTTTCAGCAGAAAGTTCTTGATTTACATAACGAAAACATACAATATTTAAAAAAACTGGAGCAGATAATTCCAAATTGGAATGAGTTTTAACTAGTTCTGCTAAATATTTAGCTTGATCGATATTCTGTTGGATCAAACGACCATATTTTTTAATACCATGTTCTTTTATTGACATCCAAGCCTTAAGGGCACGAAATCCTCGTGACAGTTGAAAACCGTAATCGCTATACCAGGACAACTCGCCTCCAATAAGCCCCCCGTCACTTTTCTTGTGAGATAGATATTCGGGCATTATGCTAAAGGTTTGGAGGTGATCTGTTTCATGACGTATTATAACGCATCCTATCTCGTAAGGCATATACATCCATTTATGCAAGTCTAAAGCTAAAGAGTCAGCTTGGAGCAATCCCAAAATTTTCTTTTTTTCACTAGGGACTAAAGCTGCCCAAACTCCAAAAGCTCCGTCGATATGAAACCAGAGATTCTCCTTCTTACAAATTGTCCCTAGAGCATTTAGATCATCAAAACTACCAGTATTGATCGTACCAGCCCCTCCAACAATGCAAAAAGGTTGATAGCCCTTTTTCCTATCTTCTATAATTGTATTTTTCAATAGATCCAAATCTATCTGGAAATCATCATTAACTGGTATTAGATGAAGTTGATTACTTCCCAAACCCATTATCTCTATAGCTTTTTGAATCGAACTGTGAATTTCTACAGAGGCATAGACAATTAAGGGGGATGAAATATTTTGAAGACCTTTATTTCGAACATTAAAATCTGTTTTTACATTTCTAGCAACAAGCAATCCAATTAAGTTTGCAGCCGAACACCCACTAGTCAATAAACCACTGGCTGAAGAGGGAAAACTAACCATTTCTTTTATCCAATTTATAACTTGTCTTTCAACAAGTACTGCTCCATGATTTCCGCCGCCTATATTGGAGTTCATTGAACTAGCTAAAAAATCGGCTAAAGCTCCTGTAATAGTTCCTGTACCTAGAGCCCACCCCCAAAAACGAGGATGAATGTTACCCATCGGGTAGGGAAGAATCCTCTCCAGAAATTCAGAATAAACCAGCTCTAGTGATTGTCCTTCCAAAGGAAGAGAAGAATTAAAATGCTCTTTTATGCTAATAGGTGTATCTTGCCAGACTGGACGTGATCTAATATCCTTTAAATAGTCTAGGATGTCGTCAACCATTTTATGTGCTAACTGGCGCGTTTTTTCCCAATCTTTAGGGTCTAAAGTCTCTGAGAACTTTGTTCCTTTAATCGAAATAAATTATCACCTTTAAATATAGAAAACCTCTACTGATACTTTGTTTATATTCTTAATCCTTGAACTTGATAATAACTCGATTTAATATATTGAATAGTTTTTGTAATAACCTATTTTTTTCTTATGGTTCATTCATGAACTGAATGAACTCTTCAAGACTTCGAGGTTTTAATGTATAGTTGGAATGTTTCTGTGCCCCAATTGTTGAAAAACGGGCGTTGCCGTAATCATGACCTGGAAAAACTTGGACAGTATCATGAAGTTTCATAATTTTATTAAGGCTATCATACATTTCTTCAGAACTACCCCCAGGTAGATCAGTTCTACCACACTCTCCAACAAATAATGTGTCACCAGTAAGCAGTTTCTTCTGCCCAACCAAAAGAGATATGCTATCTTTGGTATGTCCAGGTGTATAAATTACTTTTATCAAAACTTTGCCAACGTGAATAATATCACCATCATCCACCCCTATGTCAAAACGGGCTCTAGAATAGTTATATCCTAATATCTGTGCTTTCAATATTGAACGCAATTCAGGATTACCAGCTATATGGTCCGAGTGTCCATGAGTATTAATAACATATTTTAAAACTAAGTTATTTTCTTTCAGAATCTGCATTATTTTACCTGCATTAAAACTTGAATCAACAACTGCTGCTTCTCTAGAATCTTTGTCAGCTATAACGTAAGAGAAATTATCTCCATGCTGTTGAACTTGTTTAAAAAACATAAAATCAACTGCAAAAAAAAGGAATCATAACGATAAAAAGATATCTGAAACAATAAAGTAGTAGCATATCCGCGGTGTTCAGATCCATAGCAAGCAAAAAATAGACGATATACATTATAGTCAATGTTCAAATTAACTAAAACAGAAACTGTAATTGGGATTATAACAATTATTTAAAAACTATTATATAATCTGAAATAAAAAAATGGAGGTGATAATATGGTTGAAGAAAAAAAAGGACATGTAAAGATAGTTCTTGATGTAGATATAAATGAGGAAATGATGGATATTCTTAAAGAGTCTATCAGCAAAATGCCTGAAATGGCAAAAAATATCATGCCTAATCAGAAAAAGAAGGAATAGACAACTTTTGAATATTCCTATCATATCATTTTTTTTAAATTATTATCGTGTTAAATAATGAAAAAAGAATCCTATATTCGAAAAATTTTTTTAGAATAGAAAAAGGATTTTAGAAGCAACACAATTACAAACTTAAACAGAGAATATAATATTCTTCGAATTAAGCATGTTCAATATCTGTATACCTGGAAATCTCAGTATTAACTGTGAAAAGATCATTCCTGTTCAAATCAGTAACAGCTTTGTTTCCGGTAAGGCGCACAAAAGTTTTTATTTCCTCAGTTGATACTCGCAAAAAATTTTCAAGTTTTTTTGCAGAATGTTCAATAGTAACTCTCGTTATGAGCTCAGACTTTTGGGTAGTAACACCAACTGGGCAATCACCAGTATCACAAATCCGATACTGTTGACAAGCAACAGCCATCAATGCCGCGGTTCCTATAGCAATTGCATCTGCACCCATAGCAAGAGCTTTTACAAAATCTGATGAAAGTCGCAACCCGCCAGTAATTATGAGAGAAACGTCTTTAATGTTATTTTCATCAAAATATTTTTTTGCACGATAGAGAGCGAATATTGTTGGAAGGGATGTAGAATCTTTCACAGTTTTTAACGCGGAAGCAGTAGCGCCTGGTCGACCATCTACTGTTACGAAATCAGGATTTGAAGAAAGGGCAATTTCTAAATCAGCTTCTATATTTCCTGCAGCTATTTTAATGCCAATAGGTTTACCGTCTGTCTTTTTTCTCAGCGTATCTACAACGAGTTTTAGCTCATCTCGATTATTAATATCATCAAAGTGGGCTGGACTAATAATGTCTGATCCCGTTGGGTAACCGCGAATCTTTCCGATTTCGGAAGTTACTTTTTTTCCAGGTAAATGTCCACCCATACCAGGTTTTGCGGATTGGCCTATCTTAATTTCTACTGCATCAACTCGTTTTAGGTTTTCATCAGTTGCACTGTATTTATTGGGTACATACTCAAAGATATATTTGTATGAATTTTTTAGTGATTCTTCAACCAGTCCCCCTTCACCAGAACCTATTGCTGTCTTAACTCTCGAAGACCCTTTGGCTAACGCAATTTTAATTTCTTTTGAAAGAGCTCCAAACGACATATGAGTAACATAAATAGGAGTTTGGATAATTAATGGTTTTTTTGCTTTAGGCCCAATAATTGTTTTTGTGGAAACAGGTACATCATCATTTAAAGGGGTCTTGGCGAGTTGTGCACCTTTTATAAGTATATCATTCCATGAAATTACATGTTTCTTTGTTCGCATAGGCTCAACAATTGATTTACCTGAAACGGACATTTGATGTATATCTTTCATAACCTCTTCAAAATCATCTTCAGAACGTTTGAGATTACCTAGGTACTCTTCAATTGTAACTTCCCGACAGTTTTCCAAAGGTATGTTTGATTCGTCATCTTTAAATTTAATATACCAGTGTGTACCGTCACAAAAGGGTTTATTCTTAGATCCACCACAACGACACAAGGTGTAATGTTCCTTGGACTCAGGTTTTGATTTGTTATAATCAGATAGGTTAATACCTCCAACAATATGATAGGGCCCATCACGTCTTAGACTAACACAAAGTTTACGTTCCAGACTATCGTGTTTTACACCATGAATAGAATAACTCAATGCTCCAGATGGACACATATTAATAACTTTGATAATTTCATCAACAAAAGCACCTTCAGGATCAATCCAAGGTTCTTGACCCATTCTAAATACTGACGGAAGATTATCAGTGCAATACCCAATATGTGAACAAACACCTCTATTATCATAAATTGTAATTCCCTGGCCAACATAATCATCCAATCTGTCTGGTTGACGGCCATCAATTTTTGCACTTTTAAAATTTACTTTATTATGAGTACCATCACAAAAAGGTTTGGCACTAGATTTTCCACATCTGCACAAAACTATAGTTTTTGTAATTTTTACTTGCTCACCCTTGGAAGTCTTAAGATGTAGAACATCAGAGCCAACATAGGGTCCATCTTCTTTTGTCTCAATTAAAGAATCATTTTTCTTTTTCATTTATAAAACCTCAATAAGTTTGAATGAAAAATTATTATCCTTTAGATAAACAAAATAATTCATATTTAGTTATTATGTTTAATTTGGATAAAAGTCAAACCAATAGATCTATATCTATATAGGATTGTATCCAAAAATTAAGAATAAATAGAAGAATGTGGATGTAGAAATAAATTGCTCGACCAAAATGAAATAGTTGAAGCTTTAAAAAAACCGAGTGCATATAAATTCAATCCAGGTAAAATTGAACTGATTCAAACTCACATTTCTTTTGTTTTTCTAACAGAAAAATTTGTTTATAAAGTAAAAAAGGCTGTAAATTTTGGTTTCTTAGATTTTGGATCTCTTGAAAAAAGGAAAAAATTCTGTGAAAAAGAGCTTGAGATAAACAGAATATTATGCAAAGATATGTATCTTGAAGTTGTTCCAATTACTAAATCTGATTTAATTGAAATTAATGGTAAAGGAAAGACTATAGAATATGCTGTCAAGATGAAACGTATACCTCAAAAATATCTTATGAATAGGCTCCTTGAAGAAAATAAAATAGGTAAGAAAATTATTAATCGGATAGCGAAAATAATAGCTAAATTTCATTTGAAAATTGAAGATAAAATTAATTCAGGTAATTTGGGTTACCATCCAAAAATAGATCCTATAGTAGAAATTAATTGGAAAGAGAATTTTGATCAATCCCAACCGTTTATTGGAAAAACCATATCACAAAAAAATTTTGAATTAATACGCGAATTAATTGATGATTTCATAGAAAATAAAAAATATATGTTTAGAAATCGGATGGCTAATGGCAGGGTGAAATATTGCCATGGAGATATTCACTCGGGGAACATTTTTGTAGCGGACCAGATTTACATTTTTGATGCAATTGAATTTAACGATAGGATTAGATATTCAGATGTAGCAGCTGACATTGGTTTCTTGGCTATGGACTTAGAATTCAAAAATAAATCCATGCTAGCTAGTTATCTTGTTGAAAAATATATTAAATATTCTGGAGATAAGGAATCTGAAAAACTACTTCCTTTTTATAAATGTTACAGGGCGTATGTACGAGGAAAAGTTGTCAGTTTTAGACTAGAAGATACAAATATTGGAATCAATGAAAAAGAAAAAGCAGCAAACGAGGCAAAAGCTTACTTTAACTTAGCAGCTAAATATGCTAAGATTTTAGCTTAATGAAGAGAAGTAG
The DNA here is from genome assembly GCA_016649625.1 of Candidatus Bathyarchaeota archaeon. Lineage (GTDB taxonomy): Archaea > Thermoproteota > Bathyarchaeia > Bathyarchaeales > Bathycorpusculaceae > AD8-1. The sequence goes on along the minus strand of JAENXI010000005.1, from coordinate 9,477 downwards.
ATCTAAAATTGTTTTGCAACAAAAGCTGGAACATTCACAGTTCCCATGATAATGGGTTTTTGGTGACAATCACTTCCCCCAGTCATCATTAAACCATGTTCTTTTGCATAGTTTACATAGTGATTAGTTGTTTTAACATCATTTCTAGAATGCCAACACTCTATACCATCAATAAACTGAAGAAATGAATCTGTTATTATCTCTGTTTGTTTATCTAAAATTTTGGTTAATGTTAGTAATGAAGTTCCATGAGGGTCATTAGGATGAGCAAGCATAATTTTTCCACCTGCATTCCGCAGTAATTTAGAGGCATCTTCAAGGAACAGAGGATATTTTGGAACATTGCATTTAACAAGATATTTATCAAAAGCTTCGTTTCTGTTTTTAACAATTCCTGTTCTAACTAGATAATCTGCAATATGGGGGCGTCCAAATACACTTTCAACTGAATATTGAATTTTATCCAAATCATCTTTGGTCAGTTCCTTGATTTGTTCTTTTCTAAATTCAGTATTTAATTTTTTTAATATTTTTTCAGTTCTTTTATGACGATACTTTGCCATTTGTTGCAATTTATTCTGCAATTGACTATTATCTGAGTCGAAATTGTAACCTAGAAAATCTAAATAAATTGGTTTTTGACTATGAGTTTGAGAATGTGTCAATGTGATATTTAATTCAACACCAGTGATGTAACGAATTCCATTTTTATTTGCTATAGATGAAGCTAGTTCTTGACAAAATATTGAATCATGGTCTGTTATTGACAACATGGAAATATTTCTAAGCTTAGCAATTTCAATAATTTTTTTAACACTCAAGGAACCGTCAGAATTGTTTGAATGAGTATGCAGATCAATTATCATTATTAATTTTCACCAGGCTATAATTTCTTCATGCCTACGAAATACCATTTCTCTGGCGGATCATATTCAGTCTCAACGATCAAATGCATAATTTTAAGATTTGGACTCAATTTTTTTAAGCTATTTATCTCAACTGGTTCAAATTTTTTCTTATTATTCTGATAAGCTTCTGCTGTTAAAGCATTTGATTCGTAATTCTCTTTAGTTCTTCGCATAATTCTATTAATAGATGCTTCTTCTGAACAACTTGTTTGGAGAATTAAAAAAACCATATTATGATTTGCTGCAATTTTAGCGGCTTTTTCTCTCAATTCTTGAGTTACAAAAGTGGCGTCCAGAATTGCAGTTTCTTTCGTTGTGCTAATAAACTCTTCTGCTTGACGAAACAATTCATTATATACTGCCATTCGTTTATTCATATTTGAAGCAATTATGGGATCAAAAACATCCTCATTCTTTAAAACTTCAAGTCTAATTATATCACTTCGAAAAATACGGTAGCCTTTTATCTTTGATATCTCTGCAGCAGTTTCAGTTTTCCAAGTTCCAGGAAGACCACAAGTAATTATTAAAGCTTTGAAATTTAATTGATTCTCAACAAACTCGATAAATGGTTTTCTCAATTGTGAGCCTCAAAGTATGATTTGAATAAATAATAATTAAATCTTTTTAACAATAAGTTCACTAACAATACCTGAAACAAGAAGAGATTTTACTTTATAACCGTTTAATGATGAGTATTAGAAAAATAATAATTACTAAAACAATACCAATTTCTATTATGAAAGGTGAAAATTCAGTTGTTTCTCCTACTGTGTATTCAAATTTATATGGGCTTGTTAAATCTTCTATACCGTCTACAGAAACGCTACAGATAACGTGAGTATTCTCAGGTTGTTTGGGAATAGATGCTTCATATATTGAACCAGTTTTGTTCATATCGACAACATTGTTGCTAACGCCAACTGAATAAGTTAACAACACTTTACTTGCGGTCCCAATAGAAGAATCAACCTTAACTTGAACTAAGACCTCGTCATCAACCTGAGGATATTGTGGAAAAAAATTGACAGTAATTCTTGAAATACTTAAAGGATAACTAATCCAATCACCATCATCAAAATCTGGAGGAGTCCAACCCAGAGGATTTGCTTCTCCAGTAGCTTCAACCCAAATCCAACCGTATTCTCTTCCATCATCAGGAATATCCCAGTAATAGTTAGCATTATCATATTCAGGAAGCCAAATCAATAGTGCAACATGTGCAGGAGGAGAAATTATAGCAACATCAAATCCTGCAGATAGATAAATAGTTGCGCATAAGAAAGACATGTCTTCACAATCCCCTATGGCTACAATATTGTTGGTTTCATCAAACATGTGAGCCATTTCATCCGCATTCCAGGCCCACTCTTCTTGAGGTATATTGTCTTTGAATACATTATCTTCATCATATCCATAATCAGTCCATCTTTGAACATAATCTAAAATTGCTTCAGCTCTCTCAACTCTTTGATCATAATTACCCCTAAACCATTCACCTAAACTATAAGCCAATTCTTTATCAGAACCTATAGACTCATAAGCGATATTGGGAAGATAGCCATCATCACCCCAGTACACGTTACGATTAAAACCCCAACTATCATACCAATCCCCACTCTGAGAGGTAAAGGTTGGAGGATATTCGCCTCCACTAGGAAATCCATTAACAATATTTGAAGAAGCAAAAAAAGCTGTTATAAGTAGAACAGCTAATAATTTCTTTGGAGAGAACATAAATTCACCTCATTTAAGCCAGAGGTATCATTAAACTTCCAAAGATCAAGAGTCCTAAAAATACTTCATACCCAAAAAGAAACACGCCCACTGCAACGGGAGATTTATTGATATCATCTAAATCTACTCCAAAAGGAGTTAATTTCGCAAAAACAGTATAGAATAACCAGCCAAAAAATAAGCTAACAAAAAAACTAAGCACTACAATAAACAGTCTTTGGAAATTAAAATACGAACTAAAAATTACTGATTGTCCCAAGAAAAATGGATTAACCATCGATCCATATACTACAAGACCCGCAAAAACCAAAAAACCACTAACAAAAAGACTTGTAGCTATGGGATTTCCTTTAATTGTTTTAAATTCGGAGATTTTAGTGGTAATATGAGTTAAACTCTTTATTCCTATAATTCCTATCAACAGACAAAACATACTTGAAACAAAAGCACGAACAAACCAAAGTAACAAAGCAGTAAAAAATTCAGATGATACAGCCAATAAATTCACCCAATTAGGTTAATCTATAAAAAAATAGATATAAATTCTTCGTAAACTCATTAACAAATTATTTTGTGAAAAATTTCTTTAGAAAATCTCAACGATTTTAGTCTATACTTAAAATCTGATTCCAATAGTAGATCGTTTTATACTTATTTGCAATTGGAAAAGTGGGATCATTATAGACTATATCCAATTCAAAACCATACTCTTCTAACAAAAGTTGAGTTATGTTCCAGATTTGTGGAGATAATTCGTCAGAACCCCAATATCCCCAAATTCTGTCCTCTGGATGACGCATCCCCCATCCATAATCTTGGGGTAAAACCAGTGCAGTATTAGCTTTAATAACTCCATAATCATTTGGATTTTGATGAACATAATTCCAAAAAGTCTCTAAGGCAACAAAATGATCATCCGTTAGAATTCCATATTTATTATCTCCTGGATAAGTAGGATAATTAAAGATTACAACATATTTGGCTCCAGTTTGGTAGGATATTTTCATGTCAGATAACATTTCATCGCCAGTCTTGTAGTTACCTGAAGTTTCGTCAATCTCATCTCGTCCATTCCACACAATTATGGAGCCCAATCCTTATTTTGAGCATTCGCTGCGCCTCTACAAAGTCCAATATGTTTAGCTGTACTGTGATTCCAACCTATCTCCACAAATACTGTATCATAGCCAGCTAAATAATCAAACCAATATAGCGCATAGTCAGATGTTATAGCCGTAATCGAACGATTTAACAACTCATCAACTCTAAGATCACGGGTAATATAATCGATATGTCTTTTTGTTGCTTCAGAATAGTCACGCATAGCAGGTACATTCAAATCTTTTTCAACGTAAGGTTCAAACGAGGCATATAACTCTGGAAAAACAGTTTCTATATAATGAAAAGTGTCTGTCCAATTATGGTCAATTTGAATACCACCTGGTTCGTCATATAGATACAATCCCAAAAACCTATCACCCCATTGATCTTTTGCTTCGTCTAGCCAAGGAACTTGCCAAAGATGATCGAAATCAAACCAACCTAAAAATACAATAAAATCAAGATCTGAGCTAACTGCGTAATCACAAATCTCATTTATTTCTGTTTTGTTCTTGCTAATAGGGCCAGATTGAAGTACAAATAAATTGGTATAATCTTTTACTCTATCTATTAGAAGTTTAGCTTCTTGGGTTGTATTCCCACAAAATGCAACTCCTACATAGAACTCTTCTTGTTCATTTTGGATATTGCTTAAAAAAAAATACCCAAGAAATAATAACAAAGAAGTAACAAGCAACATAACCAAAATGGTCGGTATCACTTTTTTCATCATCATTTTATATCATCAAAAAAGAGATTGTTCTTAAAAGAGGTTTTTGCCAAATTAAAAAAAAGATATAGATGCTTATTTTTCTAAATATAAAAAATGAAAGGATTTGAGACGAAAATTTACTTCGTCTAAATTTTATATAAATAGGTTTACGTCAGCGTCAGCAGCTATATTTAGGAAGGTTGCAGCACCAACCATGCTATCAACTTCAGGTATTAGATCTTCTTTTTTTGTTCCAAACATTTGCATTGTTGGTGTGCACGCGTAGATTTTAACCAAATTAGATTGTTTCAATCTTTTTAGCATTTGGTATGGTGTAGGATAATTCATTTTCTTGAGATTTTGTTTCATTGTTTCTTCTAAATGTTTATAATCACCTGGAAGAGTGGCTTTTTCCATAGCACCTTTTGTTAAACTGCTTAGACCCCAGAATGTGAAGTAAAGGTGGGCTTCCCAGTTCATTGAAACAGCGGTTGTTGCTAGAATAAAAGCACAATAAAGTTTGTCTATAGTTCCACTTTGCACAACAAGAGCAATTTTTTTAGTTTCTGTCAATTTTTCTATTCTCCGTTGATCATAATAATGAATATTTTTATAGAAATAATATTCGGTTATCACCAATATAAATATAACGTTGTTATATAAGATTTTTGTCGAAAAAACAAACAGGTTCACAAACAATAAAAAAAGAAAAGAGATTACTTGGATTTTTGGGGCTCATAATCCTTGGCAACATTCTTACAACAGAAAGTGTATTCTTTACCATCAATAACCGTACTATATGCCGCTAACTCACATGTCTCAGAAGGAATTACTGAACTACAAGAATTACACTTTACAAAGTTTGATTTCATTTTTTTGCCTCTTTATTTTTTTCAAGTTTTCCTTTATAATCTTCTATAGCAGCATGAAGAGCGTCAGCGGCTAAATTTGAGCAATGCATTTTAACTTTAGGTAACCCGCCAAGAGATTCAGCAACACTAGCACGACTAATTTTCATTGCTTCATCAATAGTTTTTCCTTTAGCCAGCTCTGTTGTCATACTACTAGTAGCAATAGCTGCACCGCAACCAAAAGTTTTGAATTTTATATCTGCTATTCGATTATCTTTTACCTTGATGTACATAGTCATAAGATCGCCACAAGTTGGATTACCAACAGTACCGACTCCATCTGCATCAGTTATTTCACCAGTATTGCGAGGATGTGTAAAATGATCCATAACTTTATTTGAATACATTATTTTTTCAACTCTTTAGGTGTTAAAGGAGACATATTCCTTAACCTATCAATTATTCCAGGTATTAATTCTTTTATATAATCAGCGTCTTTCTGAGTATTTTGTCTACCTAGAGTAATCATCAATGAACCATGAGCTTCCTCATGTTTTAAACCCATAGCTAGCAAAACATGTGAAGGTTGTAATGTCTTTGCAGCACAGGCAGACCCTGAAGAAGCAAACACGCCAGACAGCGCTAAACTTAGAAGTATGGATTCGCCTTCAATAAAGTTAAAGCGTACAGAAACATTATCGGGTAATCTTTTTTTAGGATGGCCGTTTAAAAAAGTGTACGAAATTGGATCTATAAGTCCCTGAATTAGAGAGTCTCTAATTTTCACTAATCTTTTGCTTTCAGATCTCATTTCTAATCTAGTTATTTCAGCTGCCTTGCCAAAACCTATGATACTAGAAACATTTTCCGTTCCAGATCGCAGCCCGCGCTCTTGTCCTCCACCATGAAGTAAAGGATCAATTCGTAAGGAATCTTTCAAATAAAGCGCTCCAACGCCTTTTGGTCCATACATGTCATTGCAAGAAATCGTCATCAGATCAATCCCATCTTTGTTCACATCCACAGGGATTTGTCCACAAGCAGCTGTTGCATCAACATGTAAATAGGCACCTTTTTTATGAACTATCTCACTGATCTCATTAATCGGCTGAATAGTACCTATTTCACCATTAGCGTAAACTACACTAACTAACTTTGTTTGTTCATCAATATTCTCTTCTAGTTTTACCAAATCCAAGAGTCCATAGGAATCTACTGGGGAGAATGTGGTTTGGAATCCTTGTCGCACCAATGATTTACAGGAATTTACAACTGACATATGTTCAATAGCTGAAGTTACTATTTTTGTCCCTTTTTGTCTATTACGAATTGCCATTCCTTTTATAGCTAAATTATTACTTTCTGTTGCTCCAGAAGTAAAGATAATTGTCTCGGGTTTTTCTGCATTAATTAATTTAGAAATATCTTCTCTGCTATTATCTAATGCTTGTTTCGCTTCTTGACCAAACCTATGAAAAGACGAGGGATTACCATATAACACTTTAAAATAAGGAAGCATGACAGCTACCACTCTTGAATCGACAGGTTTACCAGCTGAGTGATCCACATAAATTTGCCTTATATTATTAGTAGTCAATTCCCTTCTCTTCCAGAATTTATTTTAATTTCTTAATTATTATGGTAACTACATCATCTTCTTCATTGATGCTTAATATTTCATGACCCAAATTTTTTACTAAGGTTTCAATATCAGATTTTGCAGCTGGATCATCGGCTATAACCTCCAGGGTTTCTCCGATTTGCATTTCGTCTAGTTTCAGGCGAGTTTTAAAAACAGGTTCTGGACAAAAAAGACCTTGGCAATCTATCGTTTTATCAGGTTTAATTGTCATAATGCTCACTAAAGAATGAGATTTAACCGACAATAAAGGTTTTCGTTTTTATTTGTATAAATATTTGAAAATAAGATTTTGATAAAAAGTGGGTGAATATGGAAAATGTCAATGAAATTAAAAGTTTCTACAAATTTGGCTGAGTGAAGGGATCAGTTTTCCCCACTAGCATTTTTCCAAAGATGTCAACATGTGTTTCTTCATCACTTAGAATTTTCTCCAATAAACCTCTAGTTGTTACATCACCTTCAAGTTCAGCAACCTGAATTGTGCTTTTATAGAGCCTGATTGCATCTTCCTCATTTTGTTGATCTTGTTTTAACATTTCAATTAGACTCCCACCAACGAAAATTGGTTCTGGTTTCTCAGTTGGAATACCGTTTAGTCTTGAGATTCTTTCGGCGAGTTCTTCAGCATGTTTCATTTCACTAATTGCTATTTCTTTAAAAATATGCCTTACTAAAACCCCTTCTATGCCTGTCACCTGCACATGTTGCCACATGTATTGGATTGAAACTTGAAGTTCTCTTGCAACCCCTTTATTGAGCAATTCTAAAAGCTTTCTGGATACCATAAAAATACCTCCAATGTAAATATTTTTAGGAGAATATATAAAAATAACCCAAATCAGGTTTTGAAACTAGATAATTTTTATAAAATAATATAATGAGAAGATTGCCGATCAACTATTCACTACTTCTGCTTTTTCTTGATCAAGGCCATGCCATATTATTTTATAGCCAACTGAATTTATTACTGATATTTCGTTTATTCCCTCTTCAATAAGAAGTTCGATGACAGTAGTCAATGGAAGTTTCTTTTTTAATTCCATTTTTTTATTAATTTGCTGCTTTATATGTTCAGCTTTTTCTTTTTTGAGAAGACCTTTTGACCAGATAATATAGTTCTCTGGTGGATTATGGGTTATCACTTCCCTCACTACTTCAACAGAAACTCCTATTCGTATGGCAAATTCTTCAAAATTGACTATCGGTTCAGTAAAATTTACCTTAATATTTTTAAGAAAATTTAGTTGCTTTAAATGTATTTCTTTGTGAGCATTCTTTAAAAAATTAAGTACAGGAGAGAGAGGAATTCTTTTTTTATAATAAAGAATGTTTATCGACGAACGTTTTTTTAACTGATTTAGAGCTTCACAAGCTAAACTTTGATCGACAGCAACAAGCATTTGAACTTTAATTTCTTTTAGTTTTTTTATTTTCCTTAAAAGATAATCCGTTGTCCAGAATCCAACAACTTCCATATAGATTTTGAGATTATCTCTTTCGAAAGAAAAATCGGGGATCATTACATGTTTGCCTACAATTAATGGTTCAGGTTCTCGTCTCATCACCCATTTAGTTTTTAAAGCTTGAAAACGAGATCCAAAATCTGCTTCAACGACACTATCATAAACTTCAGTGTTATCTTGAATTCTAAACAAGTCTTTGTGATTAGAGCTATCAATTCTGAAAGAGTATATCTCATTTGTGTATTTCCATAGGATTTTCGCTTCAATTTGCCAATTTGAACTTTTAAGTATTGATGGAATTAGCTTAGATATGTTTGATCCATAACGTCTGGTTAGTTTAAAGAGGCTATTTGGACCATCGATTTTAACCCATAAATCACCGTTTTGGGAGGCTTCATATATCAAACCTAGTTTTTTTGCAATAAAGAAGATATTTTGCCAATTATGTAAAGTTGTGAATCGAAGTTCTATTGAATCAAATAAGAGTGTCTGAGTTAAGCTCAGATTATAAAGTTCTAGAAGTTCTTCTGGAGAGAGATCTTTAAAAGATTCTAGGATTAATTCACTATCCAAATCTGCATAGATGTTATTTTCAATTGTATCAGTGGGTAATTCTAATTTTTTAGAAGCTTTTTTAAGTATTTGAATTCTTTTTTTTGGAGTTGTTGCAGCTCCAAGATTTCCAGTTAATTCGAAAACTTCACGCCTTAATTTTTTTGGATCAATAGCGGAATTACATTTAAAATTTGATTTGCGATCCAATAGAACAGATAAACCTCTAATAAAACGATAATCGTGTTCTTCAAATTCAGCAACATATTTTTTTAGAGTCTTCTTTTTTTTGCCTATGCCATCTTTATATATGCCTATTAAGTTTAGCGCTATTTCTAGATTATTACTAGTTTTTTTTACATATCTCGGATAGATCTTACCTTGTCTTTTCCAAACAACCAATAGATCACTGGGTAACATGTATTTACACAGCCTTCTTTTCCTTTTTAGACCGCCTATTGCTTATTCGAACTTCAACAGTTTCCTCAGACACGATTTCATATAACTTAGC
>JAENXI010000059.1 GCA_016649625.1 Candidatus Bathyarchaeota archaeon | reverse complement strand
AATAGTAATGCTCCTAGAGGTTTCCTCAACTATACCCAATCCTATCAACTTTGGTAGCACACCTCTAATTTCATTAACTTGTTCAGTTCTAAATCGTTTTGAAGAATTTATGGTGAATAAATCACGACCAAGAATATAGTTGCCCACAATTATTCTCTGAAGCATTTTTGGTTCGTCACATAAATCAGAGTTGCACATGTATTCGGGTACTTGTTCTGTAGACTTCACATAATTGTTTGAAAAAATATTAAGTGACCCATCTTTGTTAGGTTCTAAAAAAAGAGAATCTCCTTTTTTTAAATTATTTTTTTTTATCCAGCTGATAGGTAGAGAAACTGAAAGAGTTGCAGTGCCAACTTTTTGTATTTTTCTAGTTTCCATTTTCGTCACCTTATTGTAATTGTAATTACAGTAATTATGTATAATGATAATATAAACATTATCCTTATATCGATTGCAGATGTAATTATATATTGTGTGGGTATATATGAGTCAATTAAAAACGTTATATAAAACAAAAAAAGTCTTTGAAGAGCAAACTCAAATGCCCTATTGTGCCTACGTAGGTATACACACAGAATCAGCCCATGAGGTGCCTGTCCTGAAAAAAGTGAGATGCCTAGATAATGTTGAGGAAGCATTCAGAGTTTATGGACTCTATGATATCGTTGTAAAGATAAACGCCGAAACTAAAGATGATATAAAGCAGATAATCAAAGAAAAAATTGAGGAAATAGAGAGCGTACGGGCAACATCCACAATACTTCTCATGCCAAAAGATCAAATTATTAAACCGCCTACATTTCAGATTCCATCTCCAATGATTGTTGCAGCATCGAATTAACGGAATATTCGTCTCATAGATCATTATAAAAAAACATCCTTTTTCGAAATATAAAATTTAAAGGAAATGAACATAGTGGATACTAAAAAAAACTTACGAAGCTCATCTCAAAGCATATTACTTTCCCCTAAAAAAAAGGATAATTCAGCCGTCAATCTTGGATTGAAAAATGATAAACGTCTCCTAAAACTTGAAAATTTTATGAGAAAAATGAATTATAAAGGCTGTGCCTTATTAGAAATTCTTCATAAGGCCCAAGAAATCTACGGATACATCAACAAAAACGTTTTAGCGTATATCGCAGAAGCCATTGAACTTCCAGCAAGTCATGTTTTTGGAGTTGCTACCTTTTATAGCTATTTTAAACAGCAACAACCTGGCAAACATGTTATCACCGCTTGTTTGGGTACTGCATGTTACGTAAAAGGTGTCGAGGAAATAATTTGTGCAATTGAAAAAAATTTTTCAGTCAAACGTGGAGGCTCCTCAGATGACGGAAAACTCTCCCTTTTTATAACCCGTTGTATTGGTGCATGCGCTATAGGTCCCGCAATAATTATTGATGACGATATAATTGGAAATGTAACCGAGGATCTTGTATTGGAAAAAATTACTTCCATACTTGAGCGTGAAAAAATTGAGACTTGCTGATATTCAGAAAATAGCTGAAATCGAAGTTGATTTTCAGCGAGCTTACAAATATCGAATAAATGTATGTTGTTCCAGTGGTTGCATTCCTTTAGGGGCAATTAATTTATTGAAAACTTTTCAAGACCTAGTTACTGAACATGGAGTTATTGAAAACTGTTTGGTTGCTAGAACTGGATGTGTTGGAACATGCTCTGTAGGACCAGTAGTAGTAGTCGAACCTGGTGATTACATCTACGAGAAAGTCACACCTGAGAAAGCCCGAAAGATAGTGATTGATCATATAATACTAGGTCTACCCGTTAAGAAGCTCCTCTTTGAAAACAAGACTTTCATAGAGAAACAACATCGATTAGTTCTTAGAAACGCTGGCAAAATTGATCCCTATAGAATAGAGGATTATATAGCGAGTGGAGGTTATTCCGCTCTAGTCAAATGCCTAACTAAACTGAGTCCTCAAGAAGTAATTGATGAAATTGCAGCTAGTGGTCTTAGAGGCAGAGGTGGGGCAGGTTTTCCAACAGCCAAAAAATGGAGTTTTGTCTCTAGAGCGCATGGATCTCCTAAATATATAATAGCTAACTTGGATGAAGGTGATCCAGGAGTTTTTGCCAACCGAACTCTTGCCGAAGCCGATCCCCACGCCTTAATTGAAGGGTTATTAATCGCTGGCTACGCTATTGGCGCAGAAAAAGCTTTCATATATACAAGGGCTGAATATCCTCTTGCAATTGATACCCTAAAAAAAGCGATAAACAAAGCCTCGGAATTGAACATTATAGGTAAAAATGTTCTAGGAACCTCATTAAACTTTGACATTGAAATACGCCTCGGTGCGGGTGCATTTGTAGCAGGTGAAGAAACAGCGATTATCGCATCAGTTGAGGGTCGTAGAGCAATGCCCCGTCCCAGACCGCCATATCCAGCGACTGCTGGTCTTTGGGGAAAGCCTACTGTAATACAAAATGTTGAAACTTTAGCCAATATTCCATTAATACTTCAGAATGGCGGAGCATGGTTTTCAAAGATTGGATCACCAAACTGTGCAGGAACTAAATGTTTTTCCATAACAGGGAAAATAAATAATCCAGGTCTTATAGAAGTTCCAATGGGCATTACTTTAAGAGAAGTAATTTTTGATATAGGCGGTGGTATACCGGAAAACAGAAGTTTAAAAGCTGTTTTGGTGGGGGGTCCTTCAGGTGGTTGTCTACCTGACATTCTTTTGGATTTGCCGATTGATTATGAGTCACTCAAAACAGCTGGAGCGATAATGGGTTCTGGGGGGATTGTTGCAATCGACGATCAATCGTGTCTAATTGATACTGCTAAATTTTTTATAGATTTTTGTGTTGCAGAATCTTGCGGCAAATGTACTCCTTGCAGAGTTGGCCTTGTTAAGATAAAGGAGATTTTTAAAAAAATCATGCAAGGAGAAGGGAAAATTGAAGATATCAATTTGCTAAGCAAATTAAGCACATTCATTACGGAAACTAGTTTGTGTGGTTTGGGACAGACCGCCCCAAATCCAGTATTAACAACATTGAGGTATTTCAAGCAAGAGTATGTTGAGCATCTGGTTGATAGATCTTGTAAAGCAGATAAATGTTTCAAAGAAAACAAAGGTGTGAATATAAATTGACTAATGAACCAATTAACCTAACCATAGATAATATTAAAGTCACTGCAAAACAAGATACAACGATTCTAGAAGTTGCCAAACAATATGGAATAAATATTCCCACCTTATGTGAACTTGAAGGTTTATCAAGTTATAGTGGTTGTCGTTTGTGTCTCGTTGAGATCCGTGGATCCACAAAACTCTTTGCCGCATGTACAACACCTGTGACCAGTGGAATGGAAATAACAACCAATTCTGATAAACTAAAAGAATACCGGAAAATTACTCTTAGTCTTCTTCTTTCAGAGAGGACACATATATGCTCAGTTTGTGTGGCTAACGGTAATTGTGAACTGCAAGACTTGTCAAATGAACTGGGTGTGGATCATGTCCCTTTTGAAAGAGAATGGACAAACCATACACTCGATTCTGGACATAATTTTCTAGTGATTGATCGTAACAGATGCATATTGTGTACTCGTTGCATAAGAGTATGTCAAGAAACAGAAGGCGCCCATACTTTAGATTTAAAAAACAGGGGAAAAGATGCCCAGATAACTATAGACTTTGATGCTCTTTGGAAAAACTCCAGTTCGTGTACATCATGCAGAAAATGTGCAAAGGTTTGTCCAACAGGAGCAATATACGTTGATGATGATTTTATCTCAAAAACTAAGGACAAAAATATCGCTAACTTTCTTTTAAAAAGGAGACAATTATAAATGGATAAAAACAAAAAACCTACCTTTGCAACAGTTTGGTTAAGTGGCTGCTCTGGTTGTCACATGTCATTTCTAGACTTAGATGAGGCACTAATTGAAATAGCGAATAAGGTTCAATTGGTTTACAGTCCCTTAATAGACATAAAGGAGTTTCCAGAACAAGTTACTATTACCCTTGTTGAAGGTGCGATAGCGAACGAAGAACAATTATCTATGATTAAAAAAGTGAGAACCCGAACTAGCATCTTAGTTGCGCTAGGAGACTGTGCTGTAACTGGAAATGTTACTGCTTTAAGAAATACGGAAATTGATGGTGATAAAAAAGTTTTAAAGAGGGCATTTATCGAAACATCTGACATAAATCCCCAAATTCCTAACGAAGTTTCAAAACTACTTAAAAAAGTGTATCCTTTGCATGAAAAAATTCCTGTGGATTATTATATACCTGGATGTCCACCTTCTCCAGAGAATATTCTGTATTTTTTAACTGAACTATTAGCAGAAAAAAGTCCCCAAGTAGAAAAAAGAACTAAATTTGGTTGAGATGATTTAATAATGAAAAAAATAGAGATAAACCCAATTTCTAGAATTGAAGGCCACGCAAAAATCGTAATAAATTTAGATGAAGATGAATCCGTAAAAGATGCCAGATTTGAAGTTACAGATTTTCGAGGCTTCGAAAAGTTTAGTGAAGGAAGGCCTTTTTATGAAATGCCAAGTATAACCTCGAGAGTTTGTGGCATCTGTCCAGTAAGTCACTTATTAGCGTCATCTAAAGCCTGTGACCAAATAATAGGTGTTAAACCACCAAGAACAGCAATTAAACTGCGGCGTCTTATGCACATGGGTCAGTTGATTCAATCTCATGCACTGAATCTTTTCTATCTGTCTTTTCCAGATCTACTTTTTGGAATGGATTCAAATCCAGCTGAAAGGAACTTTTTTGGATTGATAAATCAACATCCTGATATAGCTAGACAAGGCATACGGTTAAGAAAATTTGGGCAAGATATAATACAAACACTAGCGGGTAAACGAATACACTCTAGTGCTTGGGTTCTTCCAGGTGGAGTAAAATCTCCTCCCCAAAAAGAACAAATTTCAGCCTTATTATCGGAAGTTCCTGAAGCTCTCAAAATCACACTAAAAACTCTTAATGAATTCAAAGACTGGCTTCAAGATCTAAAAGAAGAGATACATAATTTCGGAAATTTTCCAAGCTACTACATGGGATTGGTAACCTCAAAGGGTGGATTAGAACATTATGATGGAAAAATAAGAATAGTTGATTCTAAAGGCGAGATAGTTGCTGATCAACTTGATCCACATAACTACCAGGAGTATGTGGGTGAAGCAACTGAAACATGGTCATACATGAAATTTCCGTACTACAAACCCATAGGTTATCCTAAAGGTGCTTATAGGGTAGGTCCGTTAGCTAGGCTTAATATAGCCTCTCATTGTGATACCCCATTAGCAAATAAAGAATTAACAAACTTTAAAAGACTGGGAAAAAATGGAGTTGTCCAGAGTACTTTCTTATATCATCAAGCTCGATTAGTGGAACTTCTATTTTGTATCGAGACAGCAAAAAATCTTCTTGAGGATCCAGAAATTTATTCTGAACATGTGCGAGCCAAAGCATCAGTTAACAACAAAGAGGGTATTGGAGTAGTTGAAGCACCTAGAGGAACATTGATACATCATTACAATGTTGATAAAGACGGTATTCTTAAGGGGGTAAATATGATTATTGCTACAGAGCACAACAACATTGCATATAATAAGGCGATAACGCAGGTTGCTAAAAAATATGTTATTAGTAATCAACTAACTGAAGGGATGCTCAATAGAGTTGAAGCTGTTATTCGAGCTTTTGATCCTTGTCTAAGTTGTGCAACACACGCTTTGGGTAAAATGGCTCTAGATGTGCAGCTTCTTAATTTTAGGGGTAAATTGATAGATCACACAGTCCGTGGAGAACAAATTGAAGGCTCTTTGTTAAAACCCTCTTAATAATTTGTTTCTTTCTCTCCCTTTATTTATCAGCTTGAAAATAAATATTAACGTTAATGTATACAATAGGCTATCGGCTATCCAAAAAAGAATAGAAATGTTACTTCAAGCAAAAAAAAGTTCTTGGTCAATAGAAAGATTACACTATGAGTCTGTTTGAGTTCCAAAAAATTTCCTCGAACACACGCTTTGTCTCTACCAGCTATTCAATCTTCCTTCTAAGTTATCTTATCTTTTCTTCAAAATTAACTCTTCTAGATACCATATCC
>JAENXI010000058.1 GCA_016649625.1 Candidatus Bathyarchaeota archaeon | reverse complement strand
TGTGGGGTAGCACGGATAAAATGGCTAGAGCAATAACTGAAGGATTAGCTAGTCAAGGAGTTGATGTTAAGTTATTAAAATTACAAACTGCTGTCAAATCAGAAGTTGTAGCTGAAATACTGGAATCCAAAGCTGTAATTGTAGGTTCACCCACACTAAATAATCAAATGTTTCCCAGTATAAGCTCTTTTCTAACATATATCACAGGGTTAAAACCTAAAGGTAAGTTATGGAGTTTCTTTGGATCTTATGGGTGGAGTAGAGGGGCAGTAAAGTCTATGACTGAAATGGCAAAAAAAGCTGGTTTTGAGGTATTCGATTCAGGTTTAGAAATTAAGTTTGTTCCTGACCAAGAAGATTTAAAGAAATCTTTTGAGTTTGGGAAACTAATTGCAATAAAAATCAAATCGTAAGCATTTAATAATAAACATTTAGTCGATAAAGAAACTGAAAATGATAGGTAAGCTCATTCAAATGAGCATATCAACCATTTTATTATTTCTCTAGTAAAACAGGACTAAATGAGATAGAAAATGGAAAATACTATCATTGTTTTACAAATTGGCTCTTAGGAGCTCCACAAATAGGACATACCCAATCTTCAGGTAGCTTTTCAAAGGATGTTCCTGGCTGAACATTATGGTCGAGATCACCAATTTCTGGATCGTATATATATCCACAGACACTACATTCCCACTTATTCATCTTATTCACCATGTTTTGAATAGAGAACTAAACAATATATTATAAAAGGATGGCGCAAAAATTTTAAATTCTTCAATATGGAGTTGAAAGTTTATTAAAAAAAGAAAAAATGGGTAGAAATTATGTTGGTTTTAAGAATTTTTCTTTTGGAGCATTACAAACAGGACATTTATCAGGTGGTAAACTTTCAACCGTATTTCCGCAAACACTACAAACATAATAATCCACTTTCTCTAATTTTTGTCCTTTCTCAAGATTTGAAATCGCTTTTTTGAAAAGCACTGCATGAATTTTTTCTACTTTATTAGCCACATTAAAACTCCATAAAGCTTGTTTATTTTCTTCTTCATTTGCAGTAGCTATGTATTCCGGATACATGTTTGTGAATTCGAATGTTTCACCAGATATTGCAGTCTTTAAATTTTCAGCAGTAGAGTTAATGTTTCCAGTTATTTGCAGATGATTTAGGGCATGCACTGTCTCAGCTTCAGCTGCTGCTTTAAAGAGTTTAGCGGCTTGAGAATAACCTTCTTCTTCAGCTTTTTTAGCAAAAGCCAGATATCGCCTATTAGCCTGTGATTCCCCAGAAAAGGCGTTTTCTAAATTCTTTTTAGTTTTATTCATTTTGATTCCACATATTACTAGGAATAAAACTTCTGATTATATGTTCCGCAAAAATTTAATTTTTGATAAAAGAGAAAAACATTTCCATAAAAAATGACAAGTTTGACCATTTCAATTAATAGTTTATGGACATATCAGAACATAATAAACTAGTTTAGAAGATTTAATTATTTCCCAGATCATAAATTATGAATAAGATAGCCGGGTTTTTAATAACTAAATGGTTATATTCTGGGTTTATCAAAAAGATAATAGTGATATAATGCAGTTTTCTAAAATTCCAGGTATAAGAAATGAACATAAAGTTATATTATTCGCGCTCAGTACCTGCGGTTGGTGTAAGCTTGTAAAGCAGTTTTTAATGGAGAATGAGGTGGAATATGATTATATCGATATTGACCTCTCCGAGGAGAATGAGAAAGAAGAAATTCGTCAAATTATTAGAGATAGAGGTGGTTCTGTGAGCTTTCCAACAACAATAATCGATAACAAAATTTTAATCACTGGATTTAGAAAAGATAAAATCAAGGAGGCACTCAATTTTTGACTGAAATATCTCTTGAAAAAATTAAAGAACGGGCAGAAATTGACGCAAAAAGAAATGGATACTACCTCAATCCAGACCCAAAATTTCTTAAGAGCCTTCTGCAAGGTCTTAAAAAAAATGAGGAGAGATATAATTACCCTTCTTGTCCATGCAGACTAGCATCTGGAAAAATTGAATTTGACAAAGATATTATTTGTCCATGTGATTATCGCGATGTTGACGTAATAGAATTTGGAGCTTGTTATTGTGCATTATATGTAGATGAAAAAATGCACACTGGTACTATTGAGCTTAGTCCGGTTCCAGAGCGGAGACCATTGGAAAAACAAGCTAAATCTTATGATAGTACTACAAAAGAAGATCAAACCAAAAAATCAGAGATTATTGAAGAAGCCAAAGTATCAAAATTGAAATTGTGGTTTTGTGAACAATGTGGTTATGTTGTTTACAGAGATGAACCTCCATTAATTTGTCCTATATGCAGAGCAAAAAAAGAAATGTTCAGCAAAATAAAAACTCAAATTATCTACTCATCATAAAAATGAATTGCTAATTTGAAATTTGTATCTCAATGTTTTTCCAATCTTTTTTTATGCCTTTCAGAGACGCTACTGATCCAATAATCATGCCATTTAATATTTTTTCCACAAATTCATTAAGGGGAATTTCAGTAGAATCTACCTTGAGTTTAAGTCCCATTTGATTCACCTAAAAGTAATTCTATAATTTGAATAGTAAAGCTTTTTGGAGGAAAAAAGAAAAATAATATGAGGATTGGATAATCTTGAAGAGACCAATAATATATCTTGAACCAAAAAAGAGAGCGCTAAAAGTTATTTGCCTTCTCGAAAAAGAGTATGTCAAAGCAAAAACTGCATTAAAATACTCCAAACCATTAGAATTGTTGATTGCCACAATACTTTCTGCACAGTGTACTGATAAAAGAGTAAACATAGTTACTAAAATTCTTTTTAAAAAATATTTGACCATTGACGATTATGCAAAAGCTGAATTAAAAGAATTAGAAGAGGATATTAGATCAACAGGTTTTTACAGGAATAAAGCCAAATATATTAAAAAAAGTGCACAGATGATAAAAGAAAAATATGAATCACAAGTACCCAATTCTATGGAAGAATTAATTGACCTTCCCGGGGTTGCCAGAAAAACTGCAAATATTGTCCTATTTAATGCCTATGGCATCATTGCTGGTGTTGCTGTGGATACTCATGTAAAACGCCTTTCCCTAAGAATAGGATTTACTAAAAATAAGGATCCAAATAAAATAGAGTCTGATTTGATGGATATTGTTCCTCGAAATAAATGGATGGAAATATCAGATTTACTAATTTTTCACGGAAGAGAGATTTGTAAGGCTAGAAAACCTAAGTGTACAAAATGTGTATTAAATCAGATATGTTATTCGGCTAGCATAATATAGAAGTCATTTTTTCAATAAAACAGTATAGAAAAAGCGTTTAATTCCGTCTCCTTCGATTGAAGAGTAGTGTCTGATTTTAATAAATTTAAAATAGCCTGAAAACATCTGTTTCAACTGGATCTTTGTGAAATGGTTCCAGGAAGACCCATTTTTATGGCTAAAACAAGTTATCATATAAATCCCATTTTTTTTAAGAACCAGTCTGATTCCTTTAATAAACGCAGCTCTATCTGGGATTTGTACATGATGGAAACACCCCATATCAAAAACAAAATCAAATATCTCATTAGAAAAAGATAAATTTATAAAACTCTGCAATAACAAATTTATTTTTACTTTTTCTCGTCTAGCTGTTTCTTTTGCATATTGAATAGCCTTTGGTGAAATATCTGCAGCATACACTGAAAAACTGTTTTTGGCTAAATATACGCTATTTGTACCAGCTCCACAACAAATATCTAACATTTTTCCTTTTTTAATTAATCCTTTCTTGACAAATTCTATCAAAATAGGTCGCGCTCTACCTAGTTCCCAACCTAAAGATTTTAGAGGATATTCATGATAGATTTTGTCCCATTTAGCGTAGCCTGAAGTCATAAATAATCTCTAAATAACAATTAGATAATAAATGATTTTAGCATAGTTTGTAAATAATAAAAATTGAAAAAACAGATTAGCAAAAAACTGAATAATTTACACACAAAAGTTATTAGTTTGGATTTGAAGTTTTAAATTGTTCAATGAGGAATTGTTGAGTGTCTTTTGAAGTCCAAGATTTGCCTGATGTTATAAGAGTAATCATTTTATTGAATCTCACAAAAGGTACCAAGATAACAAAGACTCTTCTTAAAAAGAAAATAGACAAAGTTTGCGAAGGTTACACTTCTATAGAAATGAGTGAACTAGAGGAATCTTTGAGTGAAATGACTTCTGAAAATCTAATTTCATATAGCAAAGACACTGTTCAACTGACCGCTAGAGGACTTAGGCTGGGCAAAGAATGGCAGAGCCTTCTCCTGAAAAAAGAGCCGATAATGGAAATAGTTGCGGGTTTAGTAGATGGTTCAATAACAGGGTTAGTTGTCATTTTATCTTCATTAATAGCAAACTTAAGCGCTAGTGTAGCTGTTTTTGCTGCACTTCTTACTTTGAGTGCAGTTGCAATAACTAACTTTTCAAGTTTTCTATTAGGCGGAATCACTGAAGATATGGCGGACATTATGACACTTCAAAATTTAATGAGTTATAGTTTAAGTGATAATCCAGATAAAAAAGAACGAGACAAATCATTAATTCTTATAAAAGAATTATTTGTCTTATTAGATAAAGAGATACACAAGTCCAACTTGTATGCGTCTATATTGGTTGGCACCACAACTTTTGGAGCGGGTAGTCTACCAATAGTAACTTATCTTACTTTGACTCACTTGTACCCTTTTAATGTTATATTAGCATTAAGTATTGTCGCTATTATTGTTGGGATCTTCTTAGTAAGATATCGGTCCAGAAAAACTAGGGTTAACTGGAAAATGACTTTTATTGAAACATTAGCAATTATTAGTATAGCAACAATCGCGTCGCTTATCTTAGGTGGATTAGTATAATAACAGTTTTAGGCTTATTTGGAAATTTTTAGATGCTCTACCATCATACACTTATTCATAACTACTTGTAATCCCGAATTTCTTGCCTTTTGTGCAGCTTCATCATGAATAATATTTAATTGCATCCAAATAACATGAGGCTTGCCGTGTTTCCGTTTCAATTTGATTACTTCTTCAACAATAACTGGAACAACCTTTGATGGTCTAAAAATATCGACTATCTCTATTTTTTTTTGAATTTCAAGAGGTATATTAAAAAGACTTGTGTAACTTTTTTCGCCAAGAACTTGATCAGCAAATGGATTTACCGGAATTATAGTATATCCGTTAGTTTTTAAATAGGAACTAACCTTGTAGCTATCTTTATTTGGATCTCGGGATAACCCCACAACTGCAATAGTTCTATATTTGGCTAATATTTCCTTGATGTACTTTTGGCCCATCACGTTTTTACGCCGAGTTCTAGTTTATTTTTCATTATATGTAAATTAAAAGTGTTATATGATTAAATATTAAATTATATGCTACTTTAAGTGAATATTTTTTTGCTTAGTTGTTGTGTGTAAAACATTATAGTTCTTAAATAAAATAGTGGTTAAATAATTTTTTTGGTTAATTAACAACTTTTTTTTGAAAAACAAAAAGTGCATGTTTCAACTTTGCTTTCAACTTTTCTTTTTTGACACATTGAACAGAGAGTTCCTTTTTTTCGCACCACACTACATGTTTCACAGAAAATATTAAGAATTTTGAATAATTCTTGTGGTTTTTCAGATATTAGTAATTTGAGCATTTTATCAATTAGGATTTGGACTTCTGGATCAGTATCAATTTTGAGGATGCTCCCGCGATTTTTACGTTTATATCGATTTATCGCTGATTGAGATAAACCCAAAATTAGAGCTGTTTGTTTTTCATTCATTCCATGTCGTTCAACTAATGTTATGGCTAATAAAGCTCTTATAGCGGGTATTACAGTTTTAATTCCAACTTCACAAGGTAATTGCATTTCTCAATCAATTTTCTATTCGTTCTACATCATTTATAAATATGACTCTGTCATACCATTTATGACACATGTCATCATAATTTGATGATAAGTAGTGGAGAACTACAAAAAACATCTTTTAAATTGAATTGAAATGAGGATTAAAAAATTGACCAGAACAATTCTAACATCTGAGAAAATTGAACAAAAAAAAGAATTAGCTCAGGTATTAAGAGAGTTAAACAGAGAATGTCAAGAATGTGCACCTTTAAC
>JAENXI010000057.1 GCA_016649625.1 Candidatus Bathyarchaeota archaeon | reverse complement strand
CTTCAAACTGTCTGGATTGAAAATTCCTTTTCCTCTCCTGACTTTCCTCAGATTTGATCTTTTGGGTATCCCCATATTTATCTCATTTTTTCTTTTCGGAATTTTTTCTGCAGCTACAACAAGCTTAATCGCAATGTTAAGTATAGCTTTTCGCGATCCGTTCAGTGGATTTATGAAGTTTCTTGCAGAATTCACAACCATTCTGGGGGTCTATATTGTTTTTAGAGTCAAAAGACGCACAAACAAATGGTGGAAGATAATGGCTATGGGGTCAGGAATATTGATGCGGGTTATAGTTATGAGTCTAGCAAACGTTCTACTGCTTCCCATATTTATTCCAACTCAGACTTTTGATGCAGTTATTGTCCTTCTTCCTTTGTTAGGTGTGTTCAATGCCATTCAGGGTGTAATTAGCATTTTCGGTGGTTTTCTTTTTTATGAAGCTGTGACTCTAAGATTTCAGAATCAAGACCTCTCTCAATCTTAAAATTGGTTTTGAGAAAAAAGAAGTTTATATTTAAAAAAAATTATGTTTGTGGAATTAGTTGTTTTTGAAAGTAATAAATCAGGCTTCTATTATTTTTTTAAAAATAATAGCTATTTGTTTTGATTCTGCAAAACTTTAATTATTTGAAATTCAGATGATTCTTAGAAATATCTCGGTTGAATCCATTTTGATTGAAGATAAAATCGATAAGATCATAAACATGTATAAAAATAAAGATGGAATTTTAATTCAATTACTTCTCGATGTTCAGAGAGAGTTGAGTTGGATACCGTACGAGGCAATTAAGAGAATTAGTGAGAAACTAAAGATTCCAGTAAGCCAAATTTATAGAGTTGCTAGTTTTTACACCGGTATAAGTCTTAAACCACGGGGTCGTCATTTAGTTAGAGTATGTGTAGGCACTGCATGTTATGTTCGAGGTGGAACTAGAATTTTGGATTCAATGGAGAATAAACTCAAAATCAAATCAGGTGAGACCACAAATGACAAAACGTTTAGTTTGGAGACTGTAAACTGTCTGGGTTGTTGTGCATTAGGGCCAGTAATAGAAATAGATGGTCAATATTTTGGAAAACTAAACTCTGAAAAAATTGATAAATTACTTAAAAATTATAACTAAATCCGATGTGCAGTATTATGGAAAAACAAAAATCGCCTTCCGATTTGGAAAAGCTAAGAGAGGATATTATTTTAAGAAAAGATCCTACACGATTAGCAGTTGCAGTTTGTGTTAGTACTGGTTGTGAAGCTCTTGGGGTTCAAAAAGTTCTGGAAGCTTTTAATGGAGAAATAAAAAAGCAAGGTCTGGAAGGGAAAGTAGATATTAAAGAAACCGGCTGCTTGGGTTTCTGCGAAAAAGGTCCCCGTATTGTAATCTATCCAGAAGAAATATACTATTTCCAAGTCAAAGCCAAAGATGTACCAGAAATTGTTACAAAAACTTTGATAAATAATGAAATTATTGAAAGGTTATTATATTCAGATCCAAATACTGGCAAAAAATCTAGATTTTTGTCTGAGGTTCCATTTTACAAACATCAAAACCGGCTTCTTTTGGAAAGTAATAGCAAAATTAATCCAAAAAGAATTGAAGACTATTTAGCTATAGGTGGCTATGAAGCACTAGAAAAAGCCCTTTTCAGGATGACTCCTGAGGATATAATACAGGAAATTAAAGTCTCCAAGCTTAGGGGACGTGGTGGTGGAGGTTTCCCAACTCACATAAAATGGAAATCATCCCGAGATGCAATTGGAGATCCAAAATATGTTATTGTCAATTGTGATGAGGGAGATCCTGGGGCATTTATGAACCGAGCCCTTATGGAAGGAAATCCCCACTCAATTCTCGAAGGTCTTATGATAGGAGCCTATGCGATTGGTTCGGATGAAGGTTTCATTTATGTTCGCCAAGAATATCCTCTTGCAGTTGAAAACATGAAGAATGCCATCCTGCAGGCGGAAGAATTAGGTCTTTTAGGCGAAAATATTCTTGGGTCAGGGTTTAACTTCAAGGTTACAATCCATAGGGGGGCAGGTGCTTTTGTTTCAGGTGAGTCAAGTGCTCTAATGACAGCTTTAGAAGGGAAAGTAGGTGAGCCAAAACCAAAATATGTTCATACTTCTGAAAAGGGTGTTTGGGATAAGCCTAGTACATTGAACAATGTTGAAACATGGGCAAATATACCCCTAATCATAGTTAAAGGCGCTAATTGGTTTGCTTCAATTGGCACAGAAGGTAGTAAAGGTACCAAAATATTCGCTTTAGCAGGTAAAGTAAACAACACGGGTCTAGTCGAGGTTCCTTTTGGCATATCATTAAGAGATATTATCTATAAAATTGGGGGAGGCATTCTCGATGGAAAAAAATTCAAGGGTGTTCAGACGGGTGGTCCCTCTGGTGGGGTTATTCCTGAACAACATATAGATTCTCCTGTAGATTTTGATGAGCTTAAAAAACTAGGTTCAATGATGGGTTCTGGCGGTCTGATTGTCATGGATGAAGATACTTGCATGGTAGAGTTAGCTCGTTATTTCGTTAATTTTCTTAGTGACGAATCATGTGGTAAGTGTACACCATGTAGGGAGGGATTGAAGCAGGCTCTAATAATCTTAAAAGGGATAGTCACTGGGAAAGGAAAAAATGAGGATATAGATAAGCTATACAAAATTGCTGAAGTAACAAGCGTTGCTTCTCTTTGTGCTTTAGGATTAACCTCTGCTAACCCCTTACTTACAACTCTTCGTTACTTTAAAAACGAGTATGAAGCGCATATAAATGAAAAGAGATGCCCTGCTTTATTCTGTAAGGATTTAATATCTTATTATATTGATCCAAAAAAATGTCAAGCATGTACAATTTGCCAGAGAAACTGTCTTGTGGATGCGATAAATGGAGCACCTATGAAAATTCACATCATTGATCAGTCGAAATGTATCAAATGTGGAAATTGTTATAATGTGTGTCCATCCAGGTTTGAAGCAGTAAAAAAAATCTCAGGTGAACCAGTTCCACCACCCATTTCAGAAGAAAAGAGATTGATAAAAAGAGTGACAAAGGAGAACCAACAATAGAGGTAAGGCAAAATGGAAAGATATGTAAAAGAAATTACGTTGAAAGTCGATGATATTGAGGTCAAGGCTATTGAAGGAACTAGCATTTTGGATGTAGCCAAAAAAATTGGCGTTAAAATTCCTACCCTTTGTCACAATCCAGTATTAACTCCTTTTGGTGCTTGTCGTGTATGTTCCGTGGAAATTACTGACAAACGAGGAAGAAAAAAAATTGTTACTTCGTGTAATTATCCTGTTTTTTCAGGACTTATTGTTGATACTAAATCTGAAAAAACGATAAGAATCCGTAAACTCCTTCTTGAACTATTGCTATCTCGATGTCCAAATACAAAAGCAATACAAGATCTAGCTAGAGAATACAGCATTAAACGACCAACCTTTTGGGTAAGTGACCCAAACGAGGATTGCATTCTTTGTGGGTCATGTGCTCGTGTTTGTGAGGAGAAAGTTGGTGTGTCTGCAATCAATTTTGCAAACCGAGGTGTGGAACGAGAAGTTACTGCTCCTTATCACACAATATCCGATGATTGTGTTGGATGTGGTGCTTGTGCTATTGTGTGTCCTACCAATTCGAAGAAAATTCGAATAAATACCTATCCGATGCTTGAACAGGATTACAAGGAAGTAGAAAAGAAGTTTTTGTCAGGAAAAAAAGATGAATTACTTGGTGTTTATAACGAAACCTTTTCAGCAAAAAGTTCTATTGATGGACAAGATGGCGGGGTTGTTACTGCTTTGCTTCTTTCAGGTTTCAAGAGAGGACTTTTTGATGCAGCAATAGTTGTTAAGCGAACAATTGGTTACAAGGCTGAGGCGATTATTGCAGAGAACTCAGAAGAGATACTGAATGCTAGAGGTACGAAATATTCTAGAGTAAAGATGATGTCAAAAATAGGAGAACTAGTTGAAAAAGGAAAAAGAAAGATTGTAATAGTGGGAACTCCGTGTGAAGTTAGAACAACCAGAAAAATTCAACAACAATTACTAGGCAAGTTTCCAGATCTTGAAATCATTATAGTAGGGCTGTTTTGCTTTGAAGCGTTTGATTATGACAAACTAAAGGAAGAAACAAGAAGAATATTGAATGTTGATTTGGATGATGCAGATAAAACTCAGATACAAAAAGGAAAATTCATAGTGCAAATCAATGGGAAAACATATTCATCAAAGATAAGAGATTTTAACAAAGCTATTCAAGATGGATGTCCATATTGTGGAGATTTTGCCTCCAATCTCGCTGATGTATCTGTCGGTTCAGTTGGAAGTCCTGAAGGTCATTCAACAGTGATAATAAGATCCTCAGTAGGACAAAAACTTGTTGAAAAACTTCCTTTGATTAAAGGAGATGTGAACAAAGAAGCCGTGATTAAACTAGCTGTTCTGAAGAAAAAAAGAGCTTATTGGAACTTTGCTCCAATATTAGACTATAAACAAATATTTGAATCGATTCGTTAAAATAGACTTCTATGCTTCCAAAAGAAATGTAATAAATAATAAAAAACAACAATATTGCAAGCTGATTTATGCATGAAGCTCATTGATTCCCTTGAAAACGAACTGAACAAAAACTTATTTTCAAAGGTATATACGGAAAGTTTTATGAGAAGACGCTCAGTAGCTATTGGTGTTAATGTTTTTTATTTGCGATGCGGCATATTCGGAATTAAGAGGAATCGTTTATGGTAAAAAAAGTATTTCAATTTCTACAGCCATTGACAAACAAGGATGGCCACCTTTTATTTGATGGTGTTGCTGCTAGAGAATTAGCCAAAGAATTTGATACTCCCTTATATGTGATTAGCGAGAGTAGAATTCGACATAACTATAAACGCCTCTCTGAAGAGTTGACTCGTAATTATGACAAGATTCACATTTACTATGCTGCAAAAGCGAATTCCAACTTATCTGTACTTAAGATTTTAGAAACTGAAGGAGCACATCTAGATGCAGTTAGTCCTGGTGAAGTTTTCTTAGCTTTAAAGGCAGGTTTTTCACCAGAACGCATTTTATTCACCGGAACAAGTGTGCGAAATGATGAGTTGCGCTTCATTGCTGACTGCAAGGTACCTGTGAATATTGATTCATTTTCAGAATTAGAAAGGCTTCTAAAGCATGTGGTGCCTAAGATTTTGTCAGTTAGAGTAAATCCTAAGATTGGTGGGGGTCATCATGATCATTGCATTACAGCGGGTCCACAAACAAAATTTGGGTTATGGGAAGACGAAACATTGAAAACCTATGCAAAGGCTAAAAATGCAGGTGTTGAAAGATTTGGAATCCAAATGCATATAGGATCGGGTATTCTCAATCTGGAACCTATTATTTTAGCCTTCGATAATCTATTGAGTATGGCTAAGAAAATTCGTGATAAACTTGGAATCACTTTTGAGTTTATTGACATGGGCGGTGGACTTGGTGTTCCTTATAAACCAGAAGAAAATGAATTAGATCTTTGTACTTTTTCCAATAGAATATTATCATTATTTAAAAGAAGAATCGTCGAATACAATCTAGGAACACCTTTCTTCTGTTTGGAACCTGGTAGATACTTGGTTAGCGATGCAAGCATTTTATTGACATCTGTAACCACAGTAAAGGTCACTCCTTTCAAGAAGTTCATTGGTGTTGACGCCGGATTTAATACTCTAATTAGACCATCTATGTATGGGTCATATCACCATGTGCTTGTTGCTAACAAAGTGACTTCTCAAGAAAAAGAAATTTATGACGTTGTAGGACCTATTTGTGAGTCAGGTGATTTTTTAGCAAGAGATAGGCTACTACCTAAAATTGAAGAAGGTGATTTACTCGCGATTCTTAATGTTGGAGCATATGGGTTTGCAATGAGTTCTCAGTATAATTCAAGACCTAGAGCAGCTGAAGTTCTCATCAAAAATAAAAAATGTTTACTTGTTAGAAAAAGGGAAACTTTTGACTCTTTGGTTTTCAATCAACAAATGGTGGAGTGACAAAATGAAATTCTGGAAAATGCATGGTTTAGGAAATGATTACGTTGTTATTGATAATAGAAACGACAAGATTAAGGAAGAAGATAATTCAAAACTAGCTCAGAAACTTTGTGAAAGACGATTCTCGATTGGTGCCGATGGGCTTATCCTATTGTCTAACTCAGCCACAGCTGATGTAAAAATGAGAATATTTAATTTAGATGGAAGTGAGGCTGAGAT
>JAENXI010000056.1 GCA_016649625.1 Candidatus Bathyarchaeota archaeon | reverse complement strand
AGCAGTAGATAATTTTGAACTTCGGAGACGTCTAAGAAGTTATGGGGGTCATCCTGTTCAAGAAGTTCTTGACTTAGTTAATAATTGGGAACAGCTAATTCAATAAATTCAGGATGTTTAAAACTTAAATTAAAATAGGAAAATGATGGTGGGCCCGCTGGGATTTGAACCCAGGGTCTCCGGCTCCGCAAGCCAGTGTCATAATCCGTACTAGACTACGGGCCCAAACTACCAGATTAGCACCCTCAACTGTAGTGCAATCACCTATTGTACCTTCACCAGAGGTAAAAGGCAGAATACTAAAGACTCTTGTGAAACTTAAAAATAGTGGTCTACAAAAGCAAACAATCAAAATGGTAGAATTCAAATTGAAGCAGTTAACAGTAAATCTAACATAATGTTAAAACTGTTTACGGTCTAATTAATGGACGATTGGAATATGACTCTTGGAATTATTGAAGTAGATAACAAAGGAGTAATTACCAGAAACGGTTTGCTTCTCGGCGTCATAGAAAGAGAGGGCAAAGTTTTATCATAAGATAAAGAATTAATTGGAATAATTCATGATAACGGAAATGTATTTTCTGTAAAAAATGGTATGACAGGTATCGTCCAAGAAAATGGAAATATTTTTTCGACAAAATGGGGACATCTGGGTCAACTAAAGGAAACTGGAACTATATACTCAATAAAAAAAGGGCAAGTAGGTCTTTTTAAGGGAAATCTTCAAAAAGTAGGCGGATGCTTGCTTCTATTCTTTGATCAGTTCTAATAAACAGTTATTTTAAGAAATCATAGATTTATTCAGATATTTAGAATAAAATGTTTTTTTAAAAAAAAGAGTGAAATTAGAGTTTATTTCCACAATTACCACAGAATTTGCTACCTGATTTATTTTTTGTTTTACAATTTGAACAAACAACTTCAGCTTGTTTCATTTTTGTACCACAACTACCACAGAATTTCATATGAGATGACATTTCAGTTCCGCATTTTGGACATTTCACCATGGCTAAGGAGCCTATTTTGTTTCCGCAATTGCCACAGAATTTTGTTCCTGTTGGATTTTGGTTTCCACATTTTTGGCATGGGATGGTTGCTTCTGGAGCTGGTGTTTGCATTCCTTTTGCAATAGTTGTACCCATTGCAATTCCGACTCCAGCTCCAATTCCGGCAGCAGCAGCTCCGCCTCCTCCTCCCTCAGGAAGTTCTGCGGTAGTTTCTTTCATATATTGCATTGCCATTGCTTGTTGACCCATTCTGGATGCAAATCTTCTGGCTTCTTCAGGGATTTTAATTCCTTCAAAAATACAGTCTATTACTTTTAGACCTATCCGAGCAGCTTCATCACGAATTATCAAACTAACTTTGTCTGTTGTTTCATCTACATTTTTCACCAAGTTAAAGGTATCAAAATGGGCAAATTCGTCTATTACTCGTTCATTAATAAAACCTCTAATATATCTTTCAACGTCAGTAGAAGTGCTAGCTCCTTTATTTCCAAAAAATTCAACTACAAACAATTTGGGGTCTTCAACTTTATAGAGCAAATAACCGTAAAAACCGATTTCTGCCTGATATTGCAAGTTTCCACTTGGTGCAGAATATGCTTGGCCTCCAAAATTTCCCCTATATTGACTATTACTAACAAATACTACTTCACATTCAAAGATATCTCCAATTATCTTTAAAGCTCTTAACGCTGCAGTAAGAAAGGGAATATTTTTACTTGTGATAGTATGTCTTCCAGGACCAAAAACATCATACGATTTTCCATCTCTGAAAAAAACAGCCCATTGATTTTCTCTTACTATAACTTGGCTACCATATTTTAAAGATAATTTGGGGAATCTATACGCAATATCTTGATCACTTCCAAAATCCCAAGAAACTTTTTCAATAATTGGCATTTTAATTTCTTCCTAATTGTCCAAAGGTCTAAATTTTTCTTTTCGCTCTTGAAGTTTATCTTCAAAGGTTAATAATAATTTTTTTATTTTTTTTATCTCAACAGAGATAGTCGCCCAGTTTTCCTCTTCAACGTTATTATTGGTCTGAGTTATTGCTTGCTTGATCTCTTCAACATCTTTGCTTAAAACCTGATCGAAATTAAAAACTCTAGCAAGTTCATCTTCTCTTATATGACCCTTCCTATCCATTAATCCAGCATAACCATAGTCAGCATGTCTAACTTTTTCCATCAATCTATCTAGGACCTGAATAATTTTTTTGAATTTTGCACTAGATATTGAGATGTTTTCAGTTAAAGCCTCTAAATATATATCTTCCCAAACATGTCGCAAATCACGAAAATCCTCATACATAAAGTCTCTTAGTTTTTTATCTAATTCTCTTAGATCTTCTTTTGTGCCGTATCCCAAAGTAAAGAAGTTCTGAATTCGATCAAGAATCCCCTGTTTATTCTTAACTGTATCAATAGTTTCTTGCTCGTCCATTTGTGAATCACTTATAAGTATTCTTAGGTTGAAAAGTATATATAAGAATTATAACCTTTTTCCCAATAGATATGTCAAAGAAACTCGAATTCAAGGAGATATTAATCTTTGGGTTTTTTTAAACGATTCAAAAAACCAAAATCCTGTATTTCGCTAAAAATTCCAACCGATCACACTGAATTGGGAGAGATCCTTAGGGGTACAATTACTGTAACTTCTCAAGAAGAATTTGATTCAACTGAGATTAGGGCAGAACTTAGATGCATAGAAAGACGCAGAAAAGAAAGATGGGTTTTCAATAAACGGTTAGGACGCAACGAGAGGCAAGTCTATTGGGATCAAGCTACTCTCCATTCTTTTGACCCAAAGGCGAGCGGTCAGATTCATATAGTTCCGGGATTTAAAAAAGAGTTTCCAATAGTTTTTACTATTCCTATTGCTGGCAGAGAATCATATGATGGTTTAGATAATAACGTCACTTGGCGGATAAAGGGTATAGTAGCAGTTGATAATCGCCCCGATGTAACTGGTAAAACCTTAGAACTCCAAGTAATAAGACCTACTGTAGGATCGAAAACAAAAGAAGAGAAAATAGTGATGGTTTCTTGTGAATATTGCGAAAGTCTTATGAAAAACATTATGTCTGCTTGTCCTAATTGTGGAGCCCCTCGTAAAAAAAGAGATTAGATAATCTAATTTATATCAAAAATTAGCAAATAATACTTGCATTCTAATTATAAATAGAAAAGAATAGTTGGATTTCGCTATTATCAGTCATTCGAAACTCTTTTCAAAGCCTCAATAACATTTTGTTTTCCCATAACTAAGACATATGGTCCCAAACGAGGACCCTGTTTAGCACCCATCAAAATGGAGTAGAGAACACTAAAGAAGGCACTTGGTTTTAGATTATTGTTTTTAGCAACGTTAAAAATCGAATTTTGGATCTTATCAGCTTCATCGTCAGATTTTAAAAGACCAATTAAGTCAATTATTGCTTTTTTCTCGTTTTCCCTAAGGATAATTTTAGTTTCTTTTATTTCTTTAAAATCTTGAGACCAATGTTTTGCATATTCAATTCGTTTATAGAGGTTAGAATCAAATAGTTGATTCTTTTCTAGATATCTATAACTTCGGAGTTTGTTGAGCAAAAACTCTTCAAAACCATTTTCAGGAGCCATTTTAACTAAAAAAGCAAACAAATTATAGGGAACATGAACACCCATAGCATCAGGAGACTTCATAACCCAACAATACTCGTATAATCCTCGAAGTTTCTCAAGCTCTTTCGTATCACTTATTTTCTTCTGGCCAAAATAAACATCTTCAAGAGAATCGAGTTCATTCATGTAAGTTGGAATATCAGAGATGGCTATGCTACGTGTCCCAATAAACCGCTTTAACATTAACAATAAAAGCGATTGAGGGGACCCATAACGGAACCATACTTGTGGAGTAAAAACATTACCAGCTGATTTTGATATTTTTTTTCCACCTTTATCTAAAAACATCTCATATTGGGCATGGGAAGGAGGCTCAAAACATAATATTTCTCGGGATATTCTATCATTTATTCGAACAGAGTCTGAAATATCTTTACCAAAAGCTTCAAAACGTATATCCAGAGCTTTCCATCTGGCCGCAAATTCACCTTTCCAACTCAACTTTCCAGCGCCGGTAGTAATATCTACTTCACCTTTGTGCTCGCAACCTTGAATTTGCTTTCCTCCGATTTCTAGTCCTTCACAAGAATATAGAACTGTGTTATCTTCAGAGATAAACTCAGTAGCTTTTGTGGTATAAATCTGACCGCAATTTTCGCAAACAGGAAAATATGGCAAAACCTCAAGATATCGATCTTGTCCAACTTCTTCCTTAACAATCTGCCCTACTCTTTTAGCATTCAGGAGGATTGTTCTGATTTCCTTAGTTAATAATCCGTTATCATATGCTTGCTTAGCAGACATATACTTGTATTCAATACAACACGTATCTAGAGAATCTAATAATAAAGAACTCATATGTTTCCCGTAACTTTCATGACACCCAAAAGGGTCAGGAATGCTTGAAACCGAAGAACCTAAATATTTTTTTAATGAATCGGGTAACCCAAAAGGTACTTTTCGCAAACCATCTTTATCATCACAAAAAGCTACTAACTCAGATTTATAACCCATTTCTCTTAAAGCTAAAGTTACTGCATACGAGCGAGCAGCATCGCCTAGGCTACCTATATGAGGAAAACCAGAAGCACCAAGACCCATTTCAGTTCTGATATTAGATAAGCTTCTATTAAGCTTCTGTTCTCGTTGTATTATCTTTTGAGCCATCATATCATACCATGTTCCATGGCCAACAATTTTTTGACTCATAATTTAGACCTCTGTAACAACGAATATACAGCGGTATAAAAAATCTTCTGATTAAAAAAAGGAGGAAGTAGTATAATTTAGTTATAATCATATATGAAAATGAAAGAGATTATTGACTATAACGAGAAAATTTCTAAATGCAAAAAATTAGAATTTATACTCTGGAATATCACCCTTTAAGATGGTGCCTGTTACTCCATCAATGATAAGATTAAATGTTTTATTTTTAAATTCATATTTTACAAACCAAATGGGAGTATGTAAATATATAACTTGAGAAATAGTATGAATTGTTTTCATTTCAATAATCCTATCTACATTTTGCAGCATAAGATAACGATGGTGGGTTTCAATATCCTGTTTAGCAATACTAATTGCTTCTTCTCTACTGACTTCACTGTTTATAATCATGGCAAATTTCTCAATTTTCCTAAAATCATAAGGAATCTTACCCTCTATTGGGATATTATATTCTCTGGTTGGAAAATCTGTTGTCTCTCTAGCCAAAACCAGCCAATTATACTCTTTTTGTATCTCTCCTTCTTTGACAACTGGAGGAGAAATCCTTTCAAAGATTCCCTTGTAAACTGTTTTTGATAGTATAGACACTACCCAAAAAGGAAGATAAATCAAATCCGATTCTAAAAACTTTGATTTCTGATTAAGATTAGGAGGTTTAAGAAATCCTGAAGTCATCCATTGTCGTATGGTAGCCTCTATTTCTCATTACCATATTTATTAAGAAGCATTGAATGCTGAAAATTGAAAGGTTTTCCAGTTTCAATAATTACAGTAAAACCACAATAAGCACAGGTAGAAATTAAATCGCCAGGCTTGAACTCAACTGGTGCTCCACAATGCGAACACCTGATGTTCTGAGCCCAACCATTTTCTTAAGCCTTCATTTTTTCTCTTTTCATAATTTCTCTTGCAACTATAACACCTGAAGCAGAAGCTTGAATTAAACCTCTGGTAACACCCGCTCCATCTCCGATTGTAAACATATTTTGAATTTTAGACTCTAGTTCATCATTTAATTTAAGGTGAGAAGAGTAGAATTTAACTTCTATACCATAAAGAAGGGTATCTCTTGAGTGCACTCCAGGCACAATTATGTCTAATGCTTGCAGCATTTCTCTAATGTCTGATAAATAACGATATGGAAGAACAAAACTAAGATCACCTGGTGTCGCATTTTTTAATGTGGGAGTAACCACACTTCTAGCAAGTCGTTCAGGAGTCGAACGTCTTCCAGAGACTAAATCACCTAACCTTTGAACCATTACACCACCACTCAGAAGATTTGAAAGACGAGCCACATATTTCCCATACGCAATAGGTTCTTTGAAAGGTTCAGTAAAGGAGGTACTAACTAAAAGGGCAAAATTAGTATTTTTAGTTTTTCTTTCAGCATAGCTCTGTCCATTGACTGTTAACACACCATCATAA
>JAENXI010000055.1 GCA_016649625.1 Candidatus Bathyarchaeota archaeon | reverse complement strand
TCAGATGTGTATAAGAGACAGTCCCCATATATATCATTAAAAACCCGCCAACAAGTCCAATAGTTATTGAAACAAAATCAGGAATAACAAATTGACTTAGCCAAAAATATATTAAAAATATCAATGGAATCTCAACAACACCATGCCCAAGCGCAATAAGCAATCCTGCAGTTTTTCTCTCTGTTGCTCTTTTCATTGTAACTGCAAATAAAGGTCCTGGAAGCAATACTCCTGAAAATGAAATAAGAACTACAGAAAATAAGAAAAAGTAAAAATTCGTAATATACTCTATTTTTTTAACCTCCCTATCAAATAAGATACTCTATAAAGATGAAAGAGGATATTATTGCACATTGTATACAAATGCATCACCAAAACACAGTTTTTAGCACTTAACTGCTTCTATCTTTTATAAGTTCATTTTGAATTTGTACAATTTCTAAACTACTTTTAGCAGTTGCATATTTTTCCAAAAGAATATTATTTATTTCGAGAAAACTATGTCCCCACGAAAAAATTGATAAAATAGATTGTGCTCTTTCTTTAAAACCCGAAATATAAAGACCTGCCGCTAAAGCTTCTACAGTATTCAATTTAGTTGCTTTACCATAATTAACAGGATTGCCAGCAAATAATATTGGTAAACACCTAGAGGTACCTTTAACATGTTTTAATATAACTTTTTCAGCATGCTCCCAACTGCAATCCAAAGCAACTAACCCAAAATCTTTAAGCCTTTCTTTATCAGAAGGAGAAAAAGCAATTTCAGAAAAAGGGTTTAATACAATAGCACGTTTTGGTAAAAACCTAATCCTATTTACAACTCTTGCTAAACCAAATCGTTTAAGCTTTAACCCAGTACACCTTTTAGGAGCACATTGATTGGCATGATATACAGTTAATCTAGGAGAGACATCCACTTCTATTTTTCACCTTGATATGACTCATTGGATTTTCTAATACACGAGGAATCCAATCCAAAAGATCGGTAGCTAGAAGGTGGTATCCAATTTTTTCTGCCACAAAATCCCCGGCAGCCCCATTAATATATGCACCCGCTACAGCGGATTCAAAAAGATCATTTTTTTGTGCAACTAATCCCCCAATAATTCCTGAAAGAACATCTCCAGTTCCACCAACAGTCATTCCAGGATTACCTGTATAATTAATTTTAGTCCTATTAGAGTCACTAATAATGTCTTTTTCACATTTTAATACTACAACAGCATTTAGTTTTGCGGAAATTTCTCTAACTTCTTTAATTCTTTTTTCAAAATTTTTTGATAATATGTTTCCTGAGAGTTTTTTAAATTCGCCAATATGAGGAGTAATAACAAATGGATTAGATAGACATCTTTTAAATGTGGAAAATGCATTAATTCCATCTGCATCTAGAATAAGTGGCTTTCCCAATTTTTCAATTTCGTCTATACATAAGTCTATAAATTCAATAGTCTCTTCATGTATTCCTAACCCTGGACCTAAAACAATAGCATCTGATTTTTTAATAAACGAACTTAGAGAATTTAGATTATTTGAACTAACATGTTTACCCTTAAGCTTAATTGTAATCAAATTGGGTGACATTGCTGCATTGACAAAAGCAGTTTTTTCAGGACTTGCAGTATAAACAACATCAACTCCTGTTCGTAGTCCACTAAGAGATGATAAGACTGGTGCACCTGAGAACAATGTGCTACCGCCAATAACTAATAAGGTTCCAAAATCCCCCTTATGAGAATTAAGTGCTCGAGAAGTAGAAACAAGAGACACATCTCCAGGACCAACCATTTTTTCAAACTCTAATGGTAAACCTATGTCGCTTACTATAATTTCTCCACAAAAATATTTTGAATGAATTAATCCTGGTTTTATCTTATGAAAAGTTATCGTTAGGTTGGGTTTTATTGTAGCGCCTAAAGTTTCTCCAGTATCAGCATCTAAACCCGTTGGAATATCAATAGACACTTTTTCTGCATCTAAGGTATTTATGAATTCAACAATCTTTTTCACAGGTTGTCTTAATTTTCCTTTATTTCCAGTTCCTAGTATTGCATCAATTATTATTTCTGCATTAACATTTGGGATATCTGAACTATCTGAAATTTCAGTAATAGAAATATAATCACTTAAATTCTTTAAAACATTCCAATTTTTTAAAGAAGCTTTATGATTAATCAACTTACTATTTCCCACTATAATTACTGATATCTGAAATCCTAAACCTAATAAATGACGAGCAGCTACAAAACCATCTCCCCCATTTCCTCCTAAACCACAAAAAATTGTAACTTTTCTTTTACTAGGAAAACGCAAAGCTATTTCTTGGGCCACATTTTTTCCTGCATTTTCCATAAGTTGAAGTAAAGAAATACCAAAATATTCACTATTTATTTCCAAAGCTCGCATTTTTCTACTAGAAATTACTTTATCGGATTGCTTTCGGTTTTCCATTTCTTTAGCCTCTAAATACAGTATGCTAAACAATAAAAGATAAAACTATCCACAAAAAATAATAAAGATATCACAAAACTAACGTAGCTTTTTTAAAAAAATTACACAAACAACCATTATTCAATTAAGCTCTTAACAATTGATTTTTCTTTTATATTCTCTTGAAACTATCATTGTAGAAGTCACAAGTACATTGGATATTTTTCTTACCTTGTAAGATACAAATTCTTCTAGTTTGTCAATATTATCAGTTTTGACCTTTGCAACAACATCGTATTCTCCAAAAATAATGTTAGCATGAACCACTTCATCTAACTCTATTAGTTTTTGACATACTTCTCTTTCTGATCCAGAGCCAACCTTGAATAGAACGTACGCTAAAATACCCATATATTCACCTAGATACTTTTAGTAGATAATGCTTTAATTATTTTTCTATCTCTTTTTTTTCGATCTTAATTATAATGTATTTAATTTTAAAAAATTAATACCTGTCATATTTATTGCACGAAAACACTCGTAGTATATATGTGATTTTTTTCTCTCTTAAATAATTAAATTCACTTTATTTATTAACCTATAAAAGAGGAGTAATTCACCTAAAAATCAAATATCTATCTAAATTAGTAAAAATGATGATAAATAAATTAAAAATATCATAATTTAAATTATTTTTTTACCTTTTTTTATTCGAACTAAGTCGAACATTAACAAAGGTTAAAAAAAACGTAAATATGCACATAATTTAATACTCAAATAATATTTAAAACGTAAATTTTCATATTTTTTTTAATTTTTTTACTTTGTTAAACTGAAAATTCACGAAGATATATTTGATCCAATTAATTAATAGCTAAATAGATTAATGTGTTAATATTTCTTCATAGGAACTTGGAGAAAATGTTGTTCAATTAAACATTCCTTTAAGTAATCATCTAATGTGGCTGCGGGTACCACCTCAATTGAGTAATCTCGTGGATCTATTGAATGATAATAATTCTTTTTAGGAATAACAACTTTCTTAAAACCCCAAGCTTCAGCGGCTTTTATTTTATCATGAACTCCACCTACTGCTGTAATTTGGATTGCTCCGTTGACACTCAAGTTTATTTCTCCAGTCACTGCCACGTCTTGTCGTATTGGTTTACTTTCAATAAGAGAACATAACAAAATAGCCATCGTCACTCCTGCTGATGGCCCATCAACACCATATGATTGAGCAAAATCTATATGAGTCATATAATCTTGAGAAATATCTACTCTATATTTTCTTAGAATTACACTTCTAACCTTTGCAATACTATCTGAAATAAATGTTTGTCCTTTTGCAACACCAGTAACATTATAGTAACCTTTTAGTGGCTTATCTCTAGGAAGCTCTGTTTTTTTGACAAGTTGTGCTTTCACACCTAGAACACTGCCTGTCATTTCACCACTATATGGATCATTAACTACTGCTAATCCATGTATTTGCCCTAGTTTGATACCCTCCGGCTTAATTTCTAGTAGTTTTCCTCTTTCATGAATTTGATGTTCTAAAAGTTGTTTTTGAATAGTTTTGCAGTGTTCATTTAAAGCCTCTAAAACATGACGTTTCAAGACTATCTCACAATTTTCACTTATTGCTAAAGTTGCTGAAGTTTTGATTATAGAAATTAATGGTCTAAATCGGGTAGATAGAGCTGCTCTTTTATTACTTCTTCGTCTGCCTTCTTCCACTATTTCTATGCATGCCTCTCGATCAAAAGGCAGCAAAGTAAAACGCTTAATTTCTTGAGCAATGAATTGCACATATTTTCTGCGATTCTGTATGGTATTTGGCATATCATTATTCATTCTAACAACTTTACCATACCCGTAAATTCTATCCATTAATGCAGGATGAATCTGTCCGATACTATCAAAATTTCCTGCACCTACAAGAAATGTTATTGTTGGAACAGGTTCTGTTGCCACTGCCATAGCTGAACTATTTCCACCAGCCCATCTGCCTCTTAAAGTTATTGGAAGTTGTCCGTCTTCTAACACAGTTAATAGTGTAACAGCTTCCTCAGGATCTAAATTTTTAATCTCATCAATATATAATATCCCCATAGAGCCAATATGGACATCTCCGGCTGTTACTCGTTGATGTTCAGGTGTTCCTAAACCACCTGTTTGATATGGATCCCATGCAACTGACCCAAAAAGTTGAGCGCTTTTATGACCTGTAGCATCAATGAAAGGTGCTTTATTTACCGCATTATCTACAATGAGTTTTGGAACATCACTTTGTTTAGCTCCTCCAACTCCTCTAGCACCTCCCATTCCCCCTAAGCGAGAAAACCACCAAATTAATACGCTGAAGAAAATTAGGCTTCCTCCTGGAATAAATGTTAAAGGAACAAAATTAATGAATCTAGCAATAAAATATTCTGAGAAATTATTGTTATAGAAACTTTGAATTGTATCCCCTAAGTAAGGTTGATTATCAGCCCAAGTTTGCAAAGCCTGAGTCATAAAATAAAAACCTATCCCGAGAAGAAATAATCCTAATCCAAGCAAAAGAACTTGAATAGCTTTTATCCCAATTTTTGTTACAAATTTGTGTTTAAGATCTTTTATTTCTTCTTTTTTTAATATTTTTTTTCCAGTACCAGCTTTATGAATAGAAACGCGGGGTTTACTTGGCAAAACTTGATTCTTCCAAGAACAAACATCAAAGAGTTTAATTCCATTTTCTTTATACACGTTAGTAAGTTTTTCAGATAAAGCTCTTCCAAGCAATGATTTTCCAGTTCCCGGATCACCCAAAAGCAACAAATAAGGACCTGGACTAATCATTGTTTTTGCTGACGGCTTATCTGCATCAGGGTTATTCCAACTATTATACCATTGAGTTTTTTCTAAGTTTTTTAGTTTATGAACCCATTCGGTCAGACATAAAAAACATTCATTTAGAGCTGTCTCTTGTCCTATAACTTGATTCAGCAAGCTTTCATTTATAGGAAAACCTTCTGTAGTTTTGAATTTTCCCCAATTCCAGAGAACCTTATGGTTTCCTTCTTGTACACTTTGATTTAAGGTCTCGGAACCTGATCCAAAATAATCAAAAGACAAACTGTATACTCTCCAATGTCCAGTAGGAACATGCTTCAAATAATAAAAGCAGTTATTTCAAAATCAACAATATATCTCAAATGGAACATGTGGGGGAAGAAATAAATATTACGACGTTTCAA
The DNA here is from genome assembly GCA_016649625.1 of Candidatus Bathyarchaeota archaeon. Lineage (GTDB taxonomy): Archaea > Thermoproteota > Bathyarchaeia > Bathyarchaeales > Bathycorpusculaceae > AD8-1. The sequence continues at coordinate 608 of JAENXI010000055.1, read as the reverse complement.
ACAACTCCATTAAGTAAATAGGGCTCAAATTAGAGTTTATTTTAATTTCTTAACCAAATTTTTATAAGAAAAAAATCGAATAAAAATATCAAAAAAAAGAACCCGTTTTTTTTAATGATTTTGATCATGAAATATAGCAAAAAATTAACTAAATTCAATAATAAGCCCAATTTGAACTCCGATACATATCCCTAAGAGACTTCCCATGGGGATAACCAGGGCCCCATATAAAGACCGTTGATAATCACCATGCGAAGTGTTTGTCAAGTTTCTTCGATGGATGTTCGAAATTTTTTTTCGATTTTTTAACACTTTTCCTTTTTTTACGATTTTGTTTTTTTTTAAGGATTATGAACACAATTTTTTTATTTTTTTAAAAAAGATTTCTTAACTTTTAAAATTATGATGGGCAATTTTCATTTATTATCTAAATTTTTAATTTTTAGTAGTAATATTTTTGTTATTATATCTGGTTCATGTGGTTTCAGAATAAAAAATGAGTTAATAATTTGGCTTTAATAAGGTTATTTTTCGACATTAACTGTTTTTGTAATGTTTGTAGTATACAAATCTAAGCATTTTTATGATAGTACAACATTAAAAAAATA
>JAENXI010000054.1 GCA_016649625.1 Candidatus Bathyarchaeota archaeon | reverse complement strand
AACATTACTGGAACAGCTCTAATAATATCTGGAAAAATAAGCTATGAAATTGCAGGTGAAAGAGTACGGGATTTGCTTTCAAAAACAGGCATATCAGTCGATACAGTTCTTGTTAATGAAGTAACTACAAAAGAAGTATTAAGGGTTGAAAAACAAATTGAAAACTGGAAACCTAGTATAGTTTTGGCAGTTGGTGGGGGAACTAAAATTGATGCAGCAAAACTAAGTTCATCATGTAAAGGTATCCCATTTATTAGTGTACCAACAACTCTGTCTCATGATGGAATTGCAAGTCCTTTAGCGTCAGTCAAAGGATCAGGTAAACCGTATTCAATAATGGCTCAAGCGCCTCTAGCAATAATTGCAGATATTGATATAATTGCACAATCACCATGGCATTCAGTGATAAGTGGTTGTGGAGATGTTATATCAAAATATACTGCAGTTAAGGATTGGTGGCTTGCACATTCAGAAAGAGAAGAATATTATGGGGAATATGCAGCTAGTTTGGCTTTGATGAGCACAAAACTTATGATAGAAAAAGCCTCTCTAATTAAACCAGAAAATAATGAGGGATTGCGATTACTCCTTGAAGCATTAATAAGTTGTGGAGTAGCCATGAGTATTGCTGGAAGTAGTCGTCCTTGTAGTGGTTCAGAACATTTGTTTAGCCATGCACTTGATATAATTGATGCTCCCAGAGCAATGCACGGCGAACAGTGTGGTGTTGGATCAATATTGTCTGCATATTTACATAATGCAAATTGGAAACAAATTAGAAACACTTTAAGAAAAATTGGAGCACCAACAACAGCAAAAGAATTAGGTATTGAAAATGAAAATATTATCAAAGCACTTGAAATGGCTCCAAAAATACGTCCTGAACGTTATACAATTCTCCATAAGCTAAACCTGAACCATAAAGAATACGAAAAAGCCTCAAAAAAAACCGGAATAATAGAATAATAACGCTATAAAAACGTAAAGTACTTAATTTCATTATTTTTTCATTTCAACAAAATTAAATTATAAAAACTAAATGCAAATTAGTTTAATTTTAAAAATTTTTAAAATTGCAACTAGAAAATAGAATTATGGATCTAAAAAAAACTATAAAAAACAATAATTAAAATACTAAAAATGCAAATAAGAAGATTATAAGAGCTTTCTAAAAAAGAGAAAAAAAATTGAATAAACAAAATATTTTGCTTGGAACTTGCGGTTGGAGTTATCCTGAATGGGAAGGAAAATTCTATCTAAAAGGAGAAAAAAGAAAACTTCACGTTTATTCCAATATTTTTAAAACAGTAGAAATTGATTCAACTTTTTATTGTTATCCATCAAAAAGAACTGTAATAGGATGGCTGCAATATTCGCCACCAAATTTTATTTTTTCAGCTAAATTACCGAAAGTAATTACTCATGATAAAAAACTTGGACTATTAGGCAAAATAAAAAATGATTTAGATAACTTTCAAGATTTGATGCGACCACTTCAGGTACATGGAAAACTTGGTTGTCTACTTATTCAGCTACCTCCCAGTTATACTTTTAATCTTGAAAATCTTAGAGAATTTTTTGAGCTATTAGATCCAAGGTTCAATTTTGCAGTAGAATTCCGAAATTTGACTTGGATAAGAGATGAAACTTGGAGTCTTCTTCGCGAATATAAAATTGCATATACAATAGTAGATGAACCATTGCTCCCACCAGAAGTCCAATTGACAGCAGACTTTTCATATTTCAGGTGGCATGGTAGAGGACAAAAACCATGGTTTGACTACAAATATTCTGAAGAAGAGATTGATCCCTGGATACCTAAAGTAAAACAAACATCTAAAACTGTAAAGATAGTTTATGGATATTTTAACAATCATTATCATGGATATGCACCTGAAAATTGTTTATATTTAATTGAAAAACTTGGATTATTGTCTGAAATTCAGAAAAAGAGAAGAAAGAAAACAAAAAGAAAACAATCTAAGCTGGAAGGCTTTTTATAAATAATATTTTTTACTATATCCAAATGAATTGTGATTATTTTCTTAACAAGTATTATTTAAAAAAAATAATCTATTTTTTGTTTAGTGCACGTTCATAACTTTTCACTATAAGGGGCAATATAGATTTAAGATCTATTGGATCAAGGGGTAAACAACCCCATTTTTTCAAAGTTTTTCCCCCAACATTAAAGGGCTTTGTTTCGTGTAGTTTTTTAATTTCTATTATTTCAAACTCAGTTAATTTAGTTATAACTACTGCTTTGGTAATTAGTCCGGCAAACATTTTTCCGTTTGCCAAATAACAGGGACACCCCAACATCTTCTTGGATGTAACTTTATACCAACCTATAATCTCTTTTTCTAGAGATTCTCGTAATTTAGAGGTAAGCTCCTCATTGTACCATTTCAAGATTATCAACTAAAAGATAAACGCTTTTTCTTTGATAAATATAGAGTTGATCGAGGAATTAAAATATTTTATAGAAAAATAGGTGTTAATATCTGAAAAGTACTTATAATCTTTAACTTAAACATTATTTTCAAGTTAAAATATCTTTTTTAAGAAAAATAGTTAGTTGTTAAACTTCAAATTCTTGCAAATTGAAGACTAACATATCTAATTCTTATTTATCATCCTTAGATTCATGTTGCACTTTTCGTTTTAGGTTTTGATGGTGTTGGTGGAGATTTGAAGGTTTCAACAAAATTAATTTCAGATATTTCACTCAATAGTCTTTGAGTATCCATTGCAATACCTCTTTTTGCAATTTGGATACCTTCAATATAGAAAGTGTCTTCAGGCATGTTAATGGTTAAAGTATTTTCTTTAAGAGTGATAATAAACTTTGTCTGATCTGCTAAAGGTATTCTACGATGGACAAGAGCTCCAACTTTCTGTTTTTTAGCGTTAATTTTTTCAGCTATTACAGCGTCGTAGATAAGGGTCTTTCCAGCTAGAGGAGGATTAAAGTCCAAGAGAACTCTTCCAGCTCCAATTGAGCGGACAATTGCCATTTTTTCATTGTATTCTACACGCATTCCTATAACGGGATTTTTTCCTTTGGAGATCAAGTGTTTTAATGGAACGCGTTTAACTTTTTCGGGGTCCCTTTGTCCAAAAGCTTTTTCTGGTGAAATTTCAACTATCTGAGATTTTCCTAATTTCATTGATAAAAGAGATTCATCCAGAGGTTTGAGTACCCAGCCCTCACCTATAACTATGAGTTTAGGTTCATAAATTTCACCCTCTTTGTATAATTCTTCTTTTTTTGCTATCTCTTCAAAAGTTGTGTCAAATATTTCGCCAGTTTCTTTAATTTTAGCGGTATAATTTAGTAATATAAAATCTCCTTTTATAAGTGGCATTATAATTCATCCTACTCTAACGAGTCAAAGTTAAGTTTAACACAATAATAAAAAGATTGTCTTCCTCTAATTACATATTGCGTTTAGTCTAATGTTTTTTTCATTTAAAAAAAATTGTTATATCATCTTTTTAGTTCTAGAAACATTTAGAAGAGAAAAAGAAAGCTTTAAATTACTTTTATATTAAAACTCTTTTTATTTTAAAATATGTAAAAGAAAAACCAAAAAAAGTCAATAAAACAAATAACATCAAGATTTGAATTCTGATTTCACTTTCATCTGTCTCCTTTTTCGGTTGTAACTCAAAGCAAAAGAGTGTGCTGCATCACGAATTTGTCTTAAAAGGAGCATCATTTTCTTATTAGGATTAAAACTCAGAGGTAAAGGGGAGTTTGGAAAATAAATTTCTTCTTTTTCTTTAGCTAGACCTATAATAGAAATATCCAGATCTAAAGAAATTAAAGCTTTTTTTGCCGCTTTAGTCTGACCCAATCCACCATCAACTACTATCAAATCAGGCATTTTAGCTCCTTCCATCTTCAAACGTTTATACCTTCTAGTAACAACTTCGTTCATGGCTAAAAGATCGTCTTGTCCAACAAAAGTTTTAATTCTAAATTTTCGGTAATTGCGTTTATCTGGTTTACCATTTTTATAACGAACCATTCCAGAAACAACATGTTCTTGACCTAGATTAGATATGTCAAAACACTCGATTATATTCGGAAGAGATGGAAGATTTAATGCAGTTTGCAAATCAAGTAATAAACTATTATCTTTTGAAGAAGAATCCAGATTTTTTTCAGCTAGTTTAACTAGGCTTAGTTTTTCAGCTTTGTAAGGAACAAATAACTTAACAGAAGCTAATCTTTTTGATGAAAGAAAAGTTTCTAAAGCTTTTTTTTCTGCTTTATCAATCCAACAAGATTGATTAAGAAGAATTTCATTAGGTATCTTATTTGTGCTATAAAAAGCTTTTAAAAAATCTTGCTCAATATTGAGTTGAAAATCCATCGAAAAATCTTTTTTTCCTAGAAGGACACCTTTTCGAATACTCATTTGAACCACTAAAAATTTTTCGTCAATTCTCTTAAAAGCTATAATATCTTGATCAAACATTCTTTCTTTATCAACAATTTGATTTAGAGAAAGAAGTTTAATCGAAAAAATCTGATTTCTCAGTTCAATTGCACATTCAAAATTTTTCAGTTTAGACACAACTGCCATTTGTGATCTAAGTTCTTCTATTGTCTGTTCATAATTTCCTTTAAGAAATGAACGTGCTCGATCAACCTGAATAACATATTGTTTTTCAGTAACATTTCCAATACAAGGAGCTGAACATAATCCGATATGATAATTTAGACAAGCTCTTTTAGGAAATTTTTTGCAAATGCGTAGTTTAAAGACTTTAATAACAAGTCTTTGAAGGTCTTGTCGCGTAAATCCATCAGTATATGGTCCAAAAGATTCGAGTTTTTGAGAGACACGACGAGAAGTTAACAATCTGGGAAATTTTTCTTTTGTTAATGAAATGTAAGCAAAAGTTTTTGAATCTTTTAAATCGATGTTGTATTTGGGTTTGTTTTTTTTTACTAATCTGTTCTCTAAAAGTAAGGCTTCAGTCTCGTTATTTACAATAATCCAATCGATACTCTTTATTTTTGATAAAAGATGCTGAGTTTTAATGGGTTTTTTGGAAGATGTAAAATAACTTCTAAGTCGAGATCTTAGATGTTTTGCTTTGCCAATATATAATAAATTACCTTCATCATCTCTGAAAAGATAGACTCCCGGATCGGTAGGAACATTAACGCTTTTAAAATCTGAAGAACCAGATATATTTATCATTATTGCACTTTCGCTACCTTAGTTTTCATCTCAGAATTCTTAAACAGTTTTCTAAGGAATTCTCCTGTATATGATTTGTCTTCTTCTGAAATTTTCTCAGGAGTACCTATTGCCATAATTTGGCCACCAGCATCTCCTCCTTCAGGACCTAGATCAATTAGGTAATCACAGTTTTTGATCACATCAAGATTATGTTCAATAATGTATACAGTATTTCCTTTTTCAACAAGATTATTTAAAACCTTTATCAATCTTTTTGTATCATCAAAATGAAGCCCAGTTGTTGGTTCATCTAATAAATAAACTACATGACCAGACTTGTTTTTACTTAGTTCCCGAGTTATCTTGACTCTTTGACTCTCTCCTCCTGAAAGCGTAGTAGAACTTTGACCTAATTTTATATACCCTAATCCAACATCCATTAAGGTCTTTAGTTTACGATATATTCGTGGTATATTTTCGAATTTACTGGTTGCTTCCTCAACAGTCATATCAAGAACTTCAGCAATGTTTTTTCCTTTATAAAAAACGCTTAATGTCTCTTTATTGTAGCGTTTTCCTTTGCATTCTTCGCATTGGACATAAACATCTGGAAGAAAATTCATTTCGATTTGTAAAACGCCAGCTCCTCTACAAGCTTCACATCTGCCTCCTTTTACATTAAAGGAGAATCGACCTGCTTTGTATCCCCGAGTTTTAGCTTCTATTGTTGAAGCAAATAAATGTCTTATTTCATCAAAAACTTTTGTATATGTTGCAGGATTGCTTCTAGGAGTTCTACCAATTGGACTTTGATCAATAACAATTACACTTTTTATTATTTCAGGAATTTCTATGGAACTAAGTTTACCAATTTTGTCAACTCGTATATCAAATTCTGTTTTTAAAGAAGGAATAAGAGTTTGATTCATGAGTGTACTTTTTCCTGAACCTGAAACACCAGTAATACCACATAAAACACCTATAGGTAGATGTACATCAATTTCCTTTAAATTGTTCTCTTTTGCACCTCTGATGATTATAAAATCTTTGGGAATTCTCCTTTTTTTAGGAACTTTAATACTTAATTTTCCTGAGAGATATTTTCCGGTAATACTTTTCCTGTTTTCCATTATTTGGTCGAGTTTTCCTTCTGCAACAATTTGACCTCCATGGACACCAGCTCCGGGTCCCATATCTACAATATAATCAGCACTACGAATGGTCTCTTCATCATGTTCTACAACAATAACTGTGTTTCCAATATCTCTTAATCTATGAAGAGTATTAATTAATTTGAAATTATCTCTTTGATGTAGACCAATACTTGGTTCATCTAGAATGTAAAGAACTCCCATTAAATTACTTCCAATTTGAGTAGCTAATCGAATTCTTTGAGCTTCTCCTCCTGAAAGCGTTTTTGCTGCTCTAGACAGAGTAAGAT